>NZ_AZAX01000027.1:0-103744 GCF_001021175.1 Marinitoga sp. 1155
TATAATTGTTTTTGTTGGTAAAAAAGCGAAATATATTGAGGAAGTAAAATGATTTAGGAAAATTAAAAGAGAAAAGACTTTTGTTATAAAAACATAATAATAAAGTGAGGAGTATCCTCACTTTATTATTATCAATATTTTATTAAAAATGACCATGCAAATAAGAGCAAAGGGGTATGTAGCGCCATAGCCTACTGCAACCTCTTCAGAATCATTGGCGTCTATTGCTGCTCCAAGCCCCGGAGTACTAGTCATTCCACCGCATATTGCTCCTGATAATATTATCCAGTTAATTTTCAATATATATTTTCCCACTATTACTCCTACAATTATAGCAATTGAAGCTATGATAGAGGAAAATAACATTAAATATAGCGTTTCAATATTTAAATTGCTTAAGGTTTTATAGCCAGACCTTAATCCTACAGAAGAAAGAAACATTAATAAACCAAATTCCTGTAAATTTTTCAAAATCATTTTATTCATTTTAAAGTTAAATATCCATATTTTCCCTATTGTTCCTAATATAAGAGAAGATAATAATATTCCACCTGTCATTCCCAATTTAAAAGAAATTACACCAAGATTAATATTAATGTTTCCAAATAATATTCCAATAATTATTACCAGCGAGTAACTTAAAAAATCAAAATTTTTTGCATCTTCTTTTTTTATATTGATTTCTCCAAGTAATTTTTTCTTTTCATCGTTGATATTTATTTTTAATATATAAGGTAATAAATACATAGAAAATATTACAGCCAGCACTCCGGGAATATATCCAAAAGAATATCCGGATATTATATCTTTTTCAAAATTAGGTGCTGTTTCTAACGCTGTTGCCAAACCAGGAGAACTTGTTAATGCACCAGAAAATAGTCCTATAAATGTGTATTTATTATTTGAAGATAAAATAAGTGTTGTTAAGAATCCAGATAAAGTTATAACAAATGCCATAATAATAAATTTAAAGCCATATTTTTTTATTATATGTTTTAAATCTTTAGACGCAATCAATCCAACAGATGATATAAATAAAATTAAAGAGAAAAGGAAAAATTGTTTAAAATCCTTGTTCATGGTGTTTATTATTTCTGGATTATTAGAAAACTGGCTGGTGGTATACCAGCCAATTAATAATCCACTAAACAAGGTTCCAGAACTACCCAATTTAAAGTTTTTTATTCGTATTTTCCCAATGAAAATTCCAGATAATATAGTTAAAAAAAGTAATATATATGTATTCATACATCCTCCTCATACTAATTCCGGTATATTTTTAATTACTTTTACCCCTAATTCTTTTAATTTTTTTTCTTTATATTCAATACTACCTTCATAACCATCTAAAATAGCTCCAGCATGTCCCATTCTCTTTCCTTTTGGTGCTGTTCTGCCTGCAAAAAATACTTTTATATCACCATTATAACCTTTTTTTAATGCATATTCAACACCATTTACTTCCTCATTTCCTCCAATTTCACCAATTACTATAACCTTTTTAATATTTTTATTCATTATATATTCCATTGCCTCAGCTACTGATGTACCTATTATTGGATCACCACCTAAACCTATACCAATTTTAATACCCGTTGAATATTTAGAAAGATAATTTGAAATTTCATACATTAAAGTTCCACTTCTTGATATCACTGCGATATCTCCAGGTTTAAACGCTTTCTCTGGCATTATTCCAATTTTTGAAATTCCAGGTAATATTACACCAGGACAATTAGGCCCTATTATTCTAACATTATTGTCTTTAGCAATATGATATACATCAAGCATATCCTGTTGAGGTATGTGCTCTGTAATAATAATTATTTTCTTTATTCCTGCATTTATTGCTTCAAAAATCGCATTTTTCGCATATAGTGCAGGAACAAATACTACAGAAGTATCTACACGATATTTATTCACTGCATCATACATATTGTTTAAAACTTCCACTCCATGCAATTTTTTTATTATATAATTTTTTGACACTCCACAAACAATATTAGCTCCATAATTTAACATTTTTTCTGTATGTAATCTGCCATATTTTCCTGTTATTCCCTGGACACATATTTTTTCTTTTCCATTAATCATGAATTCTCACCATCCTTACTGCATCTAAAATCATAGAATACATGTCTTCATAATAGCTTAATTCATTTTCTTTCAGTATTTTTTTTGCATTTTCCTCATTTGTTCCAGTTAATCGTATAAACAAATTAATTTCTGGATTTTGTTTTTTAAATTCTACTAAACCATTTGCAATTTCATCACACTTTGTTATACCGCCAAAAATATTTAATATAATTCTTTTTATTCCATTATCCTTTAATAAATTTAAAGCCTGTATTGTAATTTCTTTTTCTGCTCCTCCTCCAAGATCCAGAAAATCTGCTGGTTCTCCACCAGCTAATTTTACAGCATCCATCGTAGCCATAACTATTCCTGCACCACAACCAATTATGCCTATATCTCCATTTAATTTGACAAAATGAAAAGGATATTTTTCTTCTAAAAATTCCTTTACCCATTCTTGTCTAAATATAGCATTATCATCAAGATGCATTACGATATCAAGAGCATATATTACCCCTTCATTATCTTCAACCATTGGATTGATTTCTAATAAAGTTAAATCTTTTTCTCTAAATAATTTTCTTAGATTTGGTATAATTTTTTGTATTTTTTCTGGTAAAAACTCTTCGTAATTTTCAAAATTTAATTTTTTTATGCTATCTTTATTTTCTTCAATATCAATACCGCCATTTTCAGAATATAATATAATAATATCTTTTTTTTCTCTATCTAATACAAGAGAAATATAATATTCTTTTTCAAAAGGTATCATTTCTTCGATGAGAACACCATACGGTTTTTCACCTTTAATTTCCTTTTTTAACAGGACATTTGCTTTAGATATAAATTCATTTTTGTCTTTGGCAAATAATACACCACCAGCCTTCATACGACCTCCAACTAACACCTGTGACTTTAAAACTGCTGGTAAGAACTGAATCCTAATGTCGTTTTCTGATCTTATCAGATATGACGCTGGTACTTTAATTCCATATTCCTTTAGAAATTTTTTTCCTAAAAATTCCTGAATTTTCATACTGCCACCTCCTATAAAAATAAAAATTCTATCCCAATTGCCCTCGCAAATGGGATTGCTCTGGAATTAAAGGCAGGTCTCCCGACTTCTGGATCTTTCTACTTCCAGCGCCTTCCCGGTTTATACCAGTGGCTTTTGCTGGTTTCGTCCCCAGTTACGGTGGCGGGGCCGTGACGGATTTTCACCGTCTTCCCTATTAAGATTACTCACCTTTAATTCCGGAGGTATTTACTTTTCATTGTTATTGTATCATAGATGTACTACATTTTCAATTGTCAAAAATCCAGTATTTTTCATTATAAATTCGTAAATTCTGATGTGAGAATTAAAAGGCTTTCTTAAACTTTTAAATTCTAAAAATTTTAATACATTATAGACAGCCAAAAATTAAAATAAATAAACTATGTACTATTTGTGGTAAAATGAATACGTATTATTTAACAGGAATATTTCCTGTGGTGAATGGAAATTATAGGAGGTGTAATATGGCTAAAATTATTATGGTTACAGGTGGTGCAAGGAGTGGAAAAAGCACGTTTGCGCAAAAAATAGCAAAGAAATTTGGAAATAATATTTTATATATAGCAACAGCAATACCATTTGATGATGGAATGAGGGACAGAATAAAAAAACATAAAAATGCCAGACCAAAAGATTGGAAAACACTAGAACAGTTTAAAAATTTTGATAATTTATTAAATAATGAAGAATTTTTAATTTCAGACACAATTATTTTTGAGTGCATGACGTTAATGGTTTCAAATTTACTTTTGAAACACAATGTTGATTTTGATAAAATTGATTATAATAAAATAGATGAAATTGAAAAAGAGATTTTTGTTGAAGTAGAAAAGTTGATTAAAATTATAAAAATAAAAGAAAAAAATATGATTATAGTTACAAATGAAGTTGGAATGGGGATAGTTCCTTCATATAAATTAGGAAATATATTCAGAGATATTGCAGGAAGAATAAATCAATATTTAGCTAAGAATTCTGATGAAGTATATATAACAATATCTGGAATACCTTTAAAATTAAAGTAGTGGGGTGGATTATGAAAAGTATTATTTTAATAATAACTTTTTTTACAAGAATACCTATAAAATATAATTTTGAATTTAATGAAAAAGATTTTGCAAAAGGTATATTATTTTTACCACTATTAGGTCTCTTTATTGGTTTTTTTATGTATGTATTTTCAATATTTGAACCATATTTAGATAAGTCAATAATAATTTTAATGATATGGATATTTTATATATGGATAACAGGCGGTTTGCATATTGATGGTGTTGCAGATTCATTTGATGGAATTTTTAGTAACCGAAGTAAAGAACGAATTCTTGAAATTATGAGAGATAGTAGGATAGGAACATTTGGTGTGTTAGGGCTTTTTATGGTATTTGCCCCAGCTCTTTTGCTGAGTTATTATCTTGATTATAAATTTTTGATATTAACGCCTGCAATTGGTAGGATCTCTGCTATATTAGCAGCTTCTTTTAGTGAATATGCAAGAAAAGAACAGGGTATAGGTAATGTATTTATAGATAATTGTGGATTAAAAGAAGCGTTATTTTCGATGATTTTAATTTTAATAATATCAATTGTAATATTTAATAAATATATATTAATACCGATAATTTTGAGTTTTTTGATGGTTATATTAATAACGAAATATATAAAAAGCAAAATTGGCGGAATGACTGGTGATACAATAGGACTAATAATAGAATCCTCACAAAGTATATTTTTATTTTTATTATATATATTTAGAGGTGTTTTATCTTGAATTTAATATTGATAAGGCATGGTGAAACGGAAGCTAATGTAAAGAAAATATATAGTGGGTGGAGTGATTTTCCGTTAACAAAAAAAGGGAAGATACAAATAGAAATTATAAAAGAGAAAATAAGGGATAAGAAAATTGATAAAATATATTCCAGTCCTTTAAAAAGGTCATATTATACAGCTTTGGAAGTAGCAAAAATTTTTAATATTAAGGTTGAAAAAAGAGAAGAATTAAAAGAAATAAATTTTGGATATTTTGAAGGTAAAAACATAGAAACTATACAAAGAGAATACGAAAATGAGTATATTAAATGGATACGAGATTACAAGAATTTTATATTTCCAGGTGGAGAAAGTTTTATAGAATTTTATAATAGAGTTGTTAATTTTATTGAGAAAAAAAAGAATGAAAATAAAACATATTTAATAGTTTCACATTGTGGAGTAATTCGAATTATTATTGTTTATTTGCTTAGATTGGACATCGATAAAATGTGGAATTTTAGTTGTGATTTTGGCAGTCTAATAGAAATAGAATATAAAAACAATTTTGGAATTTTAAAAAAGATATGTTAAAGGTAAAGAAAAAGGTGGGTGTATGAAAATTAAAAAGTTTAGAGATTTGAGCATTATAGAACTGGATAAGAAAAAAGAAATAGTAATTGCCTGTGATTCTTCTGGAGCAATTGGAAATAAAGAAAAGGATATAGTTAAAGTTCCGCCTGAAATAGTTGGTTATTTTGGAGCTCATGTTGCACTATCTGAAATTATTGCGTATGGAGCACATCCTATTGCAATAGTAAACACTCTTTCAGTTGAAATGAATAATACAGGAAAAAAAATTTTAGAAGGTATAAAAAAAGCTGTAAAACCGTTAAAACTTGATATGGATAAAATAATCACGGGCAGTACAGAAGAAAACTTTCCTGTAATTCAAACAGGAATGGGAATAACAGTAATTGGTATAAAAAAAAGAAACATAAATTTTTTAACAGTTTCGGGAGATATAGCTTTAGTAATTGGAATTCCAAAGGTTGGTAAAGAAGTTGTTGGAAATAAAGATATTTTAACCATTTCTGAATTATTAAAGTTGAGGAATCTTAATTTCATACATGAAATTTTACCAGTTGGCTCAAAAGGATTATTGTATGAAGCGAATGAAATAGCAAAAACAGAAAATTTGAATTTTATTTTATCTAAAAATATTGTTTTAGATGTATATAAAAGTGCAGGACCTGCAACATGTGCAATTGTTACTTTGGAAAGAAATAATTATGAAAAAATAAAAGAGATCATTGATATACCTGTTAATTTAATTGGTGAATACATATAAATTTTTAATATATTAAAAGCTTAAAGCTATTCATTCGTCATATTTTTTAAAGAAAATTTTGATATAATAAGTAAAAAGTGTTTGGAGGTGTTTTTGTGTATAATCCGGAGCTGATTAGAAATATAAGCATAATTGCTCATATAGATCACGGAAAAACCACTCTTGTTGATAGAATACTGGAACTTACAAAAAGCGTTGAAAAAAGAAAGATGCATGACCAATATCTTGATATGATGGATATTGAACAGGAACGAGGTATAACCATAAAATCTCAACCTGTTAAAATTATGTATGATGCTAAAGATGGCAATACTTATGAAATAAATATAATAGATACTCCCGGTCATGTTGACTTTACATATGAAGTTTCAAGAAGTCTTGCGGCTTGTGAAGGAGCTGTATTGCTTGTTGATGCGTCACAAGGCGTAGAGGCTCAAACTGTTGCTAACACGTATCTCGCAATAGAAAACGATTTAGAAATAATTCCTGCAGTAAATAAAATAGATTTACCAAACGCCAACATTGAGGAAACATTAGCAGAAATTGAGGATTTAATAGGAATTTCAGGAGAAGAAGCGTTAAAAATTTCAGGGAAAACAGGAGAAGGTGTTGAAAACTTATTAGAAGAAATTATAAAAAGAATTCCTGCACCAACAACCAAAGGAACACATAATGATAAATTAAAGGCTTTGATATTTGATGCGAAATATGACAAATATAGAGGGGTTATTATTTATACAAGAATATTCAGTGGAACCGTAAAACCAGGAGATAAAATAATGACAATGTCAAATAAAGAAAAATATGAAGTTGTTGAAGTTGGTATATTTCACCCTGAAATGCAAAAAACAGATTCTCTGTCTGCTGGTGAGGTTGGATATATAATAGCTGGTATTAAAGATGTTGAATTAGCTCGTGTTGGAGATACTGTTACAAGTGCCAGTGACCCTGTAGATGAACCTCTTCCGGGGTATAAAGAAGTAAAGCCCATGGTATATGCAGGAATTTATCCCGGAGTACCGGATTACTATGAAGAATTACGAAAAGCTCTTGAAAAACTCAAATTAAATGATGCAGCTTTAACTTTTGTGCCAGAACATTCACCAGCATTGGGTTTTGGATTCAGATGTGGTTTTTTAGGACTTTTACATATGGATGTTGTAAGGGAAAGAATAGAAAGGGAATTTGAGCTGGCTATAATATTAACAGCACCTAATGTTGTGTATAAAGTTAAAACTAAAAATGGTGAAGAAATGGAAATCCATGACCCAACACAATTTCCGGATCAGGATTTGTTAGAAGAAGTCTATGAACCTTATGTAAAATTAGATATAATAACTCCAACAGAATATATGGGAGGATTAATGGGAGTAGTACAGAATGAAAAAAGAGGAGAATTTATCTCTGTGTCAAATGCTGGTAAAGATAGAGTTGTTATGCACTTCGAAGTTCCGCTTGGTGAGATAATATTTGACTTTTTTGATAGAATGAAAGCTATTAGTCGTGGTTATGCATCTATGGATTACGAATTAATTGGATATAGAAAATCTGATTTAATAAAAGTAACAATCTTAGTAAATAGAGAACCAGTTGAAGCATTATCTTTTATTGTACACAAAAGTAAAATGTATGAAGTTTCTAAAAAAATGGTGGAAAAATTAAAAGATTTAATACCAAAACATCAATTTGAAATACCAATTCAAGCAAAAGGCGATGGAAGGATAATCGCAAGATCAACCATAAAGGCTTACAGAAAAGATGTACTTGCTAAATGTTATGGTGGCGATATTACAAGAAAAATGAAATTGCTTGAAAAACAAAAAGAAGGAAAAAAGAGAATGAGACAAATTGGTAGGGTAACAATACCTCAAAATGCTTTTCTGGCAATATTAAAAATCAATGAAGAAGACAAATAAGCATTAAAAAAGCAACCCATCAGGGTTGCTTTTTTTCAATATTCAAAATCCATTCTTTGAACTTTTATCCCTTCAATTTTTGACAATTTCTCTTCTAAATCTCCCCATAAACTTTCATTCCCTGCTAATTCTAAAAGTATCAAACCTCTGTCGCTGCAATCATCATCAAATGCATCATGTAAGCCTAATCTTGTTTTTATAATACAACCAAACCCAGTGAGAAGCCTTTGAACTTCACCGGCTTCTTTTTTTCGATCGTGAATAAAAATACCAAGTACCCTAATCTTACCCATAAAATCACCCCCTGTTGATGAAATTGAGTTTATTTAAAATAGGTTTTATATTATTGTTCAGATTTTTTAGATCATTTAAATTCTTTATTGGTCTCATCAAAATAATATTTTCTGCTGTTTTTTTCCCTATACCATTAATTGCTGATAACTCTTCAATAGTAGCTGTATTAATATCAAAAGGTAATTTTAAAGCCGTAATTGATCTTGAGCCGTGATCTATTACAACACCATTCAATTTTTGGAAAATATCATATTTCCCTATTACTCCTGTTTTTATAGGATATGTTCCCAGCTGCCTTCCAAATGAAACTTTTCCCTGTATATCTTCTATTATTAAATTTTTTAATATACTGCCCACCGGGAAAACTTTTTTAAGCATTTCATTATTATACTCTTCCATATATTTTTTAAATTTTATAAAATCTTTTTTATGTTGTTTTGGTTTAATATTATATAATAATGTTCCTGGAAATGCCATTACCTGGCGAATATTAATTCTTCTAACTAGCAAATCTTCTTGCATAATTTTTTCCATATATTTTCTATTTATCTCAAAAGTATTTTTCGTTTCACCTATCAATCCAAATAATAGGTTTATACCGGGCAATAATTTTGGGATTCCATTTTCATCTCGTACTTTTCCAATTTCATTTACTATTCTTATAGCTTCTATAGCTTCCTCAGGCATAATATCAATTTTATTTTTTAATATAACCTCTTTATCAAATGATTCTATACCAAAAGAGAGAATATCTCCTGCAGTATTATACTTAACTATAATTTCCAGTATTTTTTTAATGTTGTTTTTATGTTTGATAATATATGCAGGGTTTGCATTGTCAGTATGAATAATATCCGCAATTTTTGACATTTCACTATATAATTCGTCAAATAGATATATATTTGGTTCTCCATTATTTAATAACGAACCATAAGCAAGAAAGTCCGCAGCTCTTCCAAATCTAAAATTCTTAACTCCTATCTTTGAAATAGATATTGCCTCATCCAATAGATTTTTTAAAGATCGTTCCCTATATTTTCCATTTATTAACGGTTCTGTACAGAAAGAACAAAAACCATTGGTTCTTTCGCATCCTCGTGACACATCCATTTCAACTATAATATCTGGATACCTTGGATGTTTTTTTAATATTTCAGCACCAAGAGGCGCTATTTTTGAAATTAAATCATAGTCAGATTTGTCCTTTAAATTGAAGTCATCAGAAATGGGATATTTAAACAGGAATTTTTCAATGTCTCCTTCTACTATATAATCTATATTATCTGATGCTATTTTTACTGCTCTTCTTCCGCCTGTTAATGTGTAGCCTTTTACAATTGGTCCGCCTAATACTCTTAATGGCTCTTTGTTTAAAGAGAATAATCTATTTATTTCACTTAAAGAAATTGGGGTTCCGCCAAGATAATGTCCAGGTACCGTAACACCAGCAATGATTATTAAATATTCGTAATTATTAAATGATTGCCACATTGTGCCTTTTCTAACTTGATCTATGGTATAATAATCAACGTCAATACCATGATAATACAATGCACCAGCAGCATATCTTATATATGGGGAAACATAGGGTGGAACACCTAAAATTGCCGGTTCATCAACATAACCATCAATAATAACAGCTTTCATAGTATTGCTCCTTTAGATAAATATATTTAGCATATTTTTATTATAGCATATTTTATTGGAGGTGTAAATGTGAAAAAATTTTTAGTAGTATTTTTTATGTTTCTAATAGCTTTAATATCTTATGGAGAAATGATTTACAACTTCTCTCAGAAAGCTTATGAAAAGGAAACAAAATATTTTAAATTTGTATTTGAAAAGGATTTATATCTATATTATGATGAATTAAAAAATGTTTCCGATAAATTATATGAAGATTATTCGGGATTTTATGATACAAACCCCGGTAGTATTACAGTTTTTATTTTTGATGATGTTGATTTTGTAAACGCTTTTGCCGTTCCTCAGGTTAATATTATCAGATTATATATAAATCCCCCTCAAGCAAAAATGGGATTGAGCACAAATGTTGAAAATTGGATTCCTTTTGTATTTTCTCATGAGTTAAACCATATATTTTATGGAAATATGACAAATAAATATATATCGTGGATTCCAGATAATATAATAAAAAAAATATTGATATCTTCATGGGAACCCAGCTATTTACATGAAGGTTTATCCATATATATGGAGAGTAAATATTTTAAAGGAAGATTTCAAAATGATTTGTTTAACATGTATTTAAAAGCCGAAGTATTATCCAAGGAATACCCTCGATATAGTCTTGGAAGTGGAGCATCAAAAGATATCTGGAGTCCTGCGGGTTTTAATTATATGTATGGAGCTATTTTCACAAAAGAAATTTCTGAAAAATATGGTGAAGATAAATTAAGAGAAATAATAAAAGATATAAATTCACATTTATTTTTCAGTACAATAAGCACATCGTTTGAAAGAGTTACAGATGAAAAATGGAACGACTTTTTATTATATATAAAAGTAAAATATAAAAACGAATATCTAGAGCTATTAAACAAAGGATATGATAGCGATTATAAAGCTTTAGATGATTCATACCATTATACTTCGAACCTTAAAACAGATGGCAATTACTTATATTATTACAAGCAATCTCCAGGAAAAAGAAGTGGTGTATATAAAGGAAATAAATTAATATTACCTGATATAAGAAATTTTGATATTTCAGATGATGGGAAAATCACATATATCACTCAGATCGAAAACATGAATTTATTATATTTAAAATGCGGCTGCCCTATATCAGATACTTTAATTGATAAAAGAGTTAAAACATTTAAATTTATTGATAATAATCGTATAGTATATACAAAAATAAATAATGGTTTAACCGCAATATTTATATGGGATTTAAGAGATTCAAAAATACGAAAAGTATTAGACTGGGGAAAATATATAGTAAATGACTTTTATTACTCAAATAATAAAATATATTTTTCCGGGAATATAAACAATCAAAATGATATTTATTATATTGATTTAAATAATTATGATTTAATACAAGTTACAAACGACAAATATACAGAAATGAATATATTCATAAAAAACAACAAATTATATTATACCGCAAATTATGAAGACAATATTTTTAATATTTATTCGCTGAATTTAAAAACAAAAAAATTGACGAAATTAACAAACCACATATATGGAGCCTTTTACCCGGTTGTTCTGAATGAAAATTTATATTTTTTATATTATAATGAAGAGGGATATCATTTATCCAGAATTAAAAATTCTGATTTAGCAAAAGAATCTAAAATTTTTATTTATAAACCGAAAAAAAAAGAACTGGATAATTATAATAAAAATTTTGAAATAAATAATGTTAATAAATACAAGGAGGGATTAAAATATGGAATCTTATTTCCATATATTGAAAATGATGACGTAGGGGTTATTTATGCCGCTATTAGCGAAGGTGTTAATTATGGAATAGGTGGAGGAATATTAACAGATTTTAATGAGATCATACCTGTTGTAGGAGTTTATCTTGACTATTATACTCAGAATTTCGCAAAATTCAAATATCAAAATAATAATATATATTCTGAAATAAATATATCAAAAAATTTCGAATTTTATTTGAAAAAGAAGAATTATTTAAATATTAATACTTTTTTCCAACTTGAAAACTCTAAATTTTTATCAAAAGATATTCAAATTAGTTTGACAAAAAAACCATATACAATAAATAATCAGAATTACTATGAGAATAACATATTATTTGGATATAGAGATAATAATTATTATATACAAACATCGACAGCATTTGATATAAAAACTCTAAAAATTGAACCTTATGTATATTATGATACAATAGGCAATATGATTTTAGGGACAAATATATCAAAAAAATTATGGAATCAATATTTTTCAATATTAGACGGGAAATATGGCTTTGATGGAATTAAAGTTTCTGGTGGTTATAGTTATAATTTAAGCAGTAAAAAATCTCTATGGAAACTCTCTATAATTACGGACTTTACAGCATTATATTGGTTGAATATACCTGTTCCTATATTTAATAAATAAATACATAAATTTATGTATAAAAAGAGGCTGCTAATAGCAGCCTCTTTTTATACAGGATATACACTTTCATCTTCTGAAAATTCTTCATTCTCTTCAACGAGGTCAAAATCAACCTGAATTTCTTTCTCGTATTTTTTCTTTAGATAATTTTTTCCAACTTCGCCAAATAAAATATAGGTTAATAAATCTTCATCATTCTCGGCTAATGCGCATATTTCTTCACGAGCTTTATTAATTTCAGGTTCCAGTAAATCTGCAGGTCGGCAGGTAATAGGTGTTTCGTTACCTAAAGCTTTTTTTAATAAATCTTCATTAACTGGGGCAGGTGGTTTTCCATACATTCCTTTTAAATAATTTTTTACTTCTTTTGTTATGGACTTATATCGTTCTTTATACATAACATTTAAAACAGCCTGAACGCCAACTATCTGACTTGTTGGGGTTACAAGAGGTGGATAACCAAGATCCTTTCTAACTCTTGGCACTTCCTTCAAAACATCATCTAATAAATGTATCATTTTTTGTGATTTTAATTGCGAAACGAGATTTGAGAACATCCCTCCAGGAATTTGTGCTTTTAATATTCTCGAATCTATAGAAACCATTCTCATATCGTTTTCAACATGATTATCTCTAACATTCCAGAAATGATGAGCTAAATCATATAATAAATCTGAATTCAAAGGTTCTCCAAGAGCAAAATTAAAAGGCTCCACCGCTGGTTGAGAACTCGCATTTGCAAACGGACTTAAAGCGGTATCAATGAAATCAACACCAGCGTCAATAGCTGCCTGATATGCAATTGATGCCATTCCGGCGGTGTTATGAGAATGCAATTCAATAGGTACATTAAACTTCTTTTTTAATTCTGAAATCAATTGATAGGACATTTTTGGAGTTAAGAGACCTGCCATGTCTTTGATAACAATTGAATCTACGCCTTTGTCTATCAATTCTTTAGCAAAACTCAAATAAAATTTCAGATTATGAACGGGACTTATTGTATAGGAAATAGCTCCCTGAACATGTATTTTTCTTTTTTTTGCAATTTCAATACTTTTTTCCAAATTCCTTATATCATTTAATGCATCGAATACCCTTATTATATCCATTCCGTAATCTGCAACTTTATTTATAAATAATTCCACCACATCATCAGCATAATTTCTATACCCAACAATATTCTGACCCCTTAAAAGCATTTGTATTCGTGTATTTTTTAACTTTTCTCTAATGATTTTCAATCTATTCCATGGATCTTCGTCTAAATATCTGATACAGGAATCGTAAGTAGCTCCACCCCATACCTCCATTGAATGAAATCCGATTTCGTCGAATTTATTTAAAACTGGCTCAAATTCATCTGTTCTCATTCTTGTGGCAATAATAGATTGTTGTCCGTCCCTTAAAGTGGTATCTACAAATTTTGTCATTTTTCCACCTCCAGAATAATTAAAACATTATTATTTTAAAAAACAGTTAAGAGTTGATTTTTAAAATATGTTAATTATGCTAATTAAAAAAACATTACCATTTCTAATTGTTATTATTTATCACTGTTTTTTATTTTTGTTAATATACACGAAACATTTAAGATGTAAAATTATCTTAGCAAATATATGTTAAGATTGCTTAAAAATATCTCGTGTTTGAACTTTTTTAAAAAATTCAAGTCTAAAAAAGCGGAGTTTGCGGAAAATTATTTTTTTAAAAAGTCTTTAGCAAATATAAGTTACGATTGCTAAAAATAAAATTTAAAAATATATGGAGGTGAATGAAATGATGAATCCAAAAAATTTCACAGAAAAGGCACTGGAAATAATAGAAAACGCCAGAACTCTTGCAAATGGTTATGGCACAAACATAGTAACTCCGGAACATATAACTCTTTCTATACTCGATAGCGATGATGAATATGTAAAAAGAATATTTGAGACTATAAACGTTGAAGCTATTCGGGAGAATATTGAAAATGAATTAGAGGAAAATGTTCAATATTCATATGGGGGAATGAGAGATAACAGAGTATATATTTCTCCAACATTGGAAAGAATATTTGAAATAGCCAAAAGCGAATCAAGAAAAACAAAACACAAATTAATAACAACATTGCATTTATTACTGGCTATTATGCTTGAAGGAACATCTTATTCTGCAAAATTATTTTCAAAATATGGATTAACAACAAATGAAATATATGAAGAACTCAAGAATATAAAAGTCACAAAAGAGGGAACGGAAGAGAATGTAGCTGATGTTTTAGCTCAATTTACAATTGATTTGACAAAAATGGCTGAAGAAAAAAAATTAATGCCTGTAATTGGTAGAGATCTTGAAATTCAAAGAACTATAGAAATATTAAGCAGAAAAACAAAAAACAATCCTGTTTTAGTTGGTGATCCGGGTGTTGGTAAAACAGCCATTGTAGAAGGTTTGGCGCAAAGAATTATAAAAGGAGCTGTTCCTGATGCGTTAATAGAAAAAAGAATATTACAACTTGATATGGGAAGATTATTAGCAGGTGCAAAATTTAGAGGAGAATTTGAAGAAAGATTAAAAAATGTTATAGATGAAGTTAAAAAACAGGGAGATAAAATTATCCTTTTTATAGATGAATTACATACAATAATTGGAGCGGGAAAAGCTGAAGGTAATTCGATGGATGCAGCAAATATGTTAAAACCAGATTTAGCTCGTGGTGAATTACGTGTTATAGGAGCTACAACGCTTGATGAATATAGGCAATATATAGAAAAAGATAAGGCATTAGCCAGAAGGTTTCAACCAGTACAGGTAGATGAGCCAAATGAGGAAGATGCTATTGCAATTTTAAGAGGATTAAAGGAAACTTTTGAAAAACATCATAATGTTGTTATAGATGATAGCGCAGTAGTTGCGGCGGTAAAATTATCTCATAGATATATAACAGATAGATTCTTGCCAGACAAAGCTATAGATTTGATAGATGAAGCATCTGCTAAAGCAAGATTAGAAAAAAGTTCAAAGTTATCTAACATAAAAAAATTAGAATATGAAATTAAAGAATTAGAAGAAGAAATTAATGAATTAACTGTTAAAGGTGAGTACGAAAAGGCAGCATTAAAAAAGAAGGATTTATTCGAATTAGAAAAACAGATAGAAGAGTTGAAAAAACAATATGAAACTGAAAAAGATAAAGAAGATGAAGAGGTTATTGTTGATGAGGATAGAATAGCAGAAGTTATAGAAAAATGGACAGGTATTCCTGCAAAAAAGATGCTCGAAGAAGAAAGAGAAAAACTTCTAAATCTCGAAAAAGAATTACACAAACGGGTTGTAGGTCAAGAAGAAGCTATTATCAAAGTTTCACAACATGTAAGAAAAGCAAGAGCTGGATTAAAAGACCCAACAAGACCTATAGGCTCTTTCTTATTTCTTGGACCAACAGGTGTTGGTAAAACAGAACTTGCCAAATCTTTAGCAGAAGTATTATTTGATACAGAGGAAGCATTAATTAGAATTGATATGTCTGAATATATGGAAAAACATGCTGTTTCAAGACTAATAGGCTCACCTCCGGGATATGTAGGATATGAACAGGGAGGTCAATTAACAGAAGCAGTAAGAAGAAAACCATATTCTGTAATTCTCATTGATGAAATAGAAAAAGCTCATCCTGATGTTTTCAATATTCTATTACAAGTACTTGATGACGGAAGGCTAACAGATGGAAAAGGTAATACAGTAGATTTTAGAAATACCATTATTATTATGACAAGTAATATTGGTTCAGAAAATATATTAAATAAATTAGAAAATAGAGGGAAGTTAGGATTCGTAAATGAGGAAGAAAGGTTAAACGAAGAAAAGGATATGGAAAAAATTGTCAGAGAAGAATTAAAGAAATATTTTAGACCAGAATTCTTAAACAGATTAGATGAAATAGTTGTATTTAAACCTCTATCTGTTGATGAAGTTAAAGAAATTGTTGGTATAATGATGAGAAGATTGGAAGAAAGACTGAAAGAAAAGGATTTAGAATTAATGATAACAGAAAATGCAAAAGAGTATATTGCCAGAAAAGGTTATGATAGAATATTTGGAGCAAGACCTTTGAGAAGGGTAATCGAAAGGGAAATCGAAATGGAATTAGCGAATATGATTATTGCAGGAAAGATTCCTCCAAAGAGTAAAGTGATAATAGATCTGGACAAAGATAAATTAAATATAAGAGTTGGAAAAGGTGAAATAAAAACCAAAAAAGATTAAGGGATGCGCAAGCACCCCTTAATTTTTTTTGTAGCCATTTTTAAGCATAGATAATTGTTTAAAATGATATCAGATTAAATGTTAAAATTATAAACTTCCTATCATATTTAGATATTCTAGGCTGTCTAAAAAGTCTCAAATGAAACGAAGACTCGAAGATTGCCCTTACACGCTTACAGCGGGTAATTGGAAAAATAATTTTTATTATATAATTATAAATTATTATATAATTATAAATCCTTTTCCCTTAGATTTTTTATACCTAAAAAATCTAAGCGTAAATGAAAGCCGTCAAAATTACATGGAAGTAATTTTGAGCGAAACAATACACGATGTATTGTTTGAGCGACGGCTGAGAATGAATAATTTTAAGGATTAGCAATCAAGCTGTCTGAGTGAATTTGACTTTTTAGACAATCTATTTAGATATTCTAATTATATTAATTTTTTAGAAGTGTTTTAGGGATAGCCTAAGTGGGTGTATTAGCGTTCCTTTTTTTATGGTATAATGTTTTTGAAGAAAAAATATAATAAAGACACTAATACTTTATATAAGAATCGGATAAATAATTACAAAGTATGGAGGTGAAATGATGAAATTGAAACGCTTACCAATAGGAGACAGTGATTTTAAAACAGTAATAGAAGATAATGCATACTATATAGATAAAAGCATGTTAATAAAAGAAATAATAACAGGAGGCAGAGTAATACTAATAACCAGACCAAGGAGATTTGGAAAAACATTAAATATGAGCATGTTGGAGTATTTTTTTAAAAATGATGAAGATAATAAACATCTATTTGAAAACTTAAAAATATATGAAGAAAAAGAGATAATAGAAAAGTATTTAAATAAATATCCTGTAATTTATTTAACATTTAAGGATTTAAAAGAAAAAAATTATACAGAGATGATAAGTACATTAAGAAAAAAAATAAGTGATTTATACAGAGAATACGTATATTTAATAGAAAGTGAAAGACTGAATAAATGGGAAAAAGAAGATATAAAAGAGATATTAGGGAGAAAAGGAGAAAACACATTATATGAAAACAGCATATTGGATCTATCAAAATATCTCTACAAACATCACGGCAAAAAAGCGATATTATTAATAGACGAATATGACACACCAATACAACAATCATATTTAAGAGGATACTATGGAAAATTCATAACGTTTATAGGTAATATATTGGGTAATGCATTAAAAGACAATAAATATCTTGAAAAAGCGGTATTAACAGGAATAACAAGAGTAGCAAAAGAAAGTATATTCACAGGAGTAAATAATCTTGACATATCAACAGTAGTAAATGAACTATACAATGACAAATTTGGAGTAACAAAAGAAGAATTAGAAGAAATATTAAAATATTATGGAATAGAATATGAAGAAGAAAAAATAATAGAATGGTATAACGGCTTTAACTTTGGAGGAAAAGAAGTATATAATCCATACTCAATAATAAACTATGTAAGATCAAAAGAAATAAGAAATTACTGGATAAACAGCAGTGGAAACACATTAATAAAAGAATTAATAAGAAAAGGGACAGAATCAATAAAAATAAAAATAGGGGAATTAATAGAAGGAAAAACAATAGAAAGCACAATAAATGAAAACTTAGTATATGGAGACTTAAATGAAAATCTTGAAGAAAGTGTATGGACATTATTTCTATTCACCGGATATCTAACATGGAAAGACAAAAAAGGAGAAGGAAATAGTGCGATATACAGATTGAAAATACCAAACAAAGAAGCAAAAGAATTCTATGAAATGACAGTAGTGAATATACTAAAAGAAAGCAGTATAGAATACAACAAAATAATAAGATTACTAATAAATGGAGAAAAAATAGAATTCACAAAAGAGTTTAAAGAAATAGTAGAAAATACACTGAGTTATTTTGACGTAACAGAAAAAGAACCAGAAAGATTCTATCATGGATTAATATTAGGAATGAGTGTAGGATTAGAAAAGGATTATATAATAAAAAGTAACAGAGAGGTGGGATACGGAAGAGCAGATTTAATATTAATCCCTAAAAACAAAACAAAACCAGGAATAATATTTGAATTCAAAAAATACAGCAGAGATTTTGATAAAAATCTAAAAGACAGCGCAGAAAGAGGAATAAAACAGATAGAAGAAAAAGGATATGAAAAAGAAATAAAAAGTTACGGAATAGAAAAAGTAATAAAAGTTGCTATTGCCTTTGATAAAAAAGATGTTGAAATAATTGTAAAATAAAAAATGAAAAGCTTATAGTAAATTTTTTACGGGGGTGTAAAAATGGATATTATTAATCATGTAGAAAATCTTAAAGAAGATATAATCGAAGGATTAAAAAAATTTATTTCTATTAATTCTGTAAATCCAAGAGGTGGAGGGCCTGGAGAAAAAGAGGTTGCAGAATATCTTGAATCATATATGAAAACTATGAAATTCGATGAAATAAAACGTTACGATGCTCCAGATGATGCTGTAAAATATGGTTTTAGACCTAATATTGTTGCGTTATATAAAGGAAAAAAACCAAAAAGAACCATCTGGTTCATTACTCATATGGATAAAGTTCCAGCGGGAGATCTCTCTTTATGGGAAACAGACCCTTTTACACCAGTAGTAAAAGATGGTAAAATTTTTGGAAGAGGAGCAGAAGACAATGGAAGTTCTTTAATAGCAACACTTTTTGGTTTAAAAACTATTATGGACTTAAATATAAGACCAGAAAATAATATTGGTTTAGTATTTGTATCTGATGAAGAAACTGGAAGTGATTATGGAATAAAATATCTGTTAAAACAAGGGATTTTCAATAAAAATGACTGGTATTACGTGCCTGACTCTGGAAACGATGAAGGTTCATTTATTGAAATAGCAGAGAAATCCATATTATGGTTAAAAATCATAACTGAAGGAAAGCAGGCTCATGCTGCTACGCCAAATGTAGCCAGAAATGCTCATAGAGCTGCGATATATTTTGCGAAGGAGTTGGATGAATTTTTACATGAAAAATATAATGCTATAGATAAAATGTTTGGGAGAGTTCCTATTTCAACCTTTGAACCAACAAAAAAAGAATATAATGTTGATAATATAAATACAATTCCAGGAACAGATATACTCTATTTTGATTGCAGAATACTCCCCCAATATGATTTAAGTGAAATACTCGATGATATCAATAAAATCAAAGAAAAATATGAAATTAAATTCGATGTTAAAATAAATATTGAAACGCCTCAAATTGAAAAAGCCCCTGCACCCACACAACCAGATCATCCAATGGTTATAAAATTAAAAGAAAGTTTAAAAGAATTAAGAAATATTGATGCATTTGTCGGAGGGATTGGTGGTGGTACATGCGCTGCAATATTAAGACACGAAAACCTTCCAGCTGTTGTATGGGGAACAATGGATCACACAGCGCATCAACCAAATGAATATATAAAAATAGCGCATTTAATTTCAGACACAAAAGTTTATGCGCATTTGATGAGAAATTTATAGGAGGTAATAGAGATGAAAACACTTATTTTATATGGATTTGGTCTTGGAGTTGTTGACATTAGAAGTATAAAAAAAGTGATTCACAATTATGACAAAATAATTGTATACATATCAAAATCTCCTCAGGGAAAAGCTATTGAAATGCTTAAAGATTTAGAAAATATAGAAATAAACGAAACCTTGAATTTTTATAAAGAAGCAAAAAAGAAACGTAAAGAAATTAAAGATTCTGAATTAAAAGACCTCGGAGATTTTGGAGATAGGGCGATGATGAGAGACCCATGTTAGAAAATATCAGTCTCATATTACTTGAAAGAGTATCCTTAATACTGGTAATTACATATATAATCTTTCAAACATATTTTATAAAAAATATATTTGGCAAAACATTAGTTGCCAAAAATAAGATTATGCTTGGTATTATAGGTGGACTATTGGGAATTTTAGGAACAATATTTGGCATTGAATACAATGGTGCGATAGTTAATTACAGAGATATTGGTGTAATTCTGGCAGGTATGACAGGCGGGATCACATCCGGCTTAATCGCCGCAGGAATCTCATCAATATTCAGGCTATCCATTGGAGGAATAACTGCATTCCCGTGTTTTTTGGGAACCGTAACAGCTGGAGTATTAAGTGGACTTATATCCCAGCATTTTGGAAGAAAACATTTTACTTTTTTTAATACATTATTTTATACGACAATTATTGAAATAATACATCTGACCTATGTATTAATTATGGTAAAACCTTTTAGTCTTGCGTATGATATAACTTTCAATATATTATTTCCTATGGTTGTAACAAATGCTCTGGGGGTTTCTTTTTTGAATTTTATGATAAAAAATCTGGAAGAAAACCTTGAACTTACAGCTGAGAGTGCTATGACTTCAATATTTATTATTATGGAAAATAGTTTAAATACAATAGAACTTGGTTTTAACGAAAAAAGCGCAAATATTATAGCCAAGACCATTTTGGAGAATAGTACCTTTGATGCTGTAGCATTAACGGATAAAAGAAAAATATTATCTCATGTTGGTATAGGAAGCGATCATCATGTTTCTGGATTAAAAATAAAGACTGGAGCAACAAAAAAAGTTATAAAAAGCGAAAAAGGTTTAAAGATTATTGGAAAAAGTGGAATAAGCTGTGAAAAAAAAGATTGCCCATTACACTCGGCAATAATATTGCCATTAAAAGATTTAAATAATAACTTAATAGGTACCTTAAAACTATATTATTCAAAAAATAAAACCATAAAAAATACAGATATTGTTTTTGGAAAAAAGTTATCTCAAACGTTATCTTTGATAATATCTATATCAAAAATGAATGAAGCTTTAAAACTTGCTACAGAAGAAAAATTAAGAGAATTAATGGCAAATTTGAGCCCGCATTTTTTATTCAATACTTTAAATGCCATCAAATATATATCAAAAAAAGAACCTGATAATGTAAACAAATTTATAGATAATCTCTCTAATTTACTACGGTATACATTATATGAAAATGCAAAACTTGTTACTATAAAAGAAGAAATAGATTTTACAAAAAATTATTTAGAATTAATGAAATTAAGATTCAAAGACAAGCTGGATTATGAAATAAAATGCAACAAAAATACAGAAAGTAAAGAAATTCCTCCATTTATTCTCCAACCACTTATAGAAAATTCCATAAAACATGGTATGAAAGACAGTAAACTTCTCATAAGTTTAACAATAAAAGAAAATAATGATTCCATTTCTATTGTGGTAGAAGATAATGGAAAAGGTTTTTTAGGAAATAAACCTAAAGGAAAAGGTCTGGAATTGATAAAAAACAGATTAAATGCAATATATAATGAAAATTATGAATTAAACATAAAGTCTGGAATATTTGGCGGAGCAATTGTTGAAATAAAAATAAAAAATAGAGTTGGTGAATTAGTATGATAAAGGTTGTAATTATAGATGACGAATATTACGCAAGAGAAAGTCTGAAAGAATTAATAAAAGAAATGAGTTCTTTTGAAATATTAGGTTGTTTTGAAAGTGTTGAAAATTTTCTGAAAAGCAAAATAAAAAATGATACTGATGTAATCTTTCTTGATATAGAATTACCAAAAATAACGGGAATAAAAGCTTCAAAATATTTAGAAAAATATAAAATTGTTTTTGTTACCGCTTATTCTGAATATGCAGTGGATGCTTTTGAAGTACATGCATTGGACTATTTGACAAAACCAGTCTCGGAAATAAGATTTATAGAAACAATTAATAGAATAGAAAAAGAATTCAAAAATACAAAACTCAACAAATTAGCTGTAGAAAATAATAAAGAAATAATATTTTTAGATTTTGAGGAAATATATTATTTTGAATATTTCAACAAAAAAATACTGGCAATTACAAAAAATGGTGAATATACACTCAAACACTTTAAAAATTTAAATAAATTTGAAAAAGAAATTCCTTACACTTTTTTAAGAGTACATAAATCCTATATAATAAATCTCGAATATGTTGATAAATTTATCAAAGATCCCAATTCACTTGAAATGAAAAATGGGAAAATTATTCCTATAGGAAAAACTCATATAAAAAACATTAGAAATATTTTGAATATTTAATTTATTTTTGTCAAGAAAATTTAATATCGTTTATTCTAAAAAAATGACCGTTCAGGTCATTTTTTTTCATGTTTAAGTATTAAGGAATAATTCTTATGATATAGTAAAAATTGCATATTAAAATTCTGAAAGGGGGAACTTTTGATGAACTCATTGCTTTTAGCAATATTAACATTTGTTGGATATTGGATAGCCTATAACACTTATGGTAAATGGATATCAAAAAAGATTTTTAAACTGGATGATAAAAATCCTGTACCTTCAAAAGAATTTGAAGACGGTGTTGACTATGTTCCTACTAAAAAACATATATTATTTGGTCATCATTTTACAACCATAGCTGGTACCGGACCTATAGTTGGTCCTGCGATTGGTGTAATATGGGGTTGGGTTCCTGCATTTATATGGGTATTTTTAGGATCTATATTCATGGGAGCAGTTCATGATTTTACATCTCTCATAGTATCTGCAAGAAATCAGGGGAAGACTATAGGTGAATTAACAGGAAATTTAATAAATGAAAGAACAGCTAAAATATTCCTTGTATTAATACAATTCCTATTATGGATAGTATTAGCTGTATTTGGATTAATTGTTGCCTTATTATTTAACATGTATCCACAATCTGTATTTCCTGTATGGATGGAAATACCAATAGCAATGTGGCTAAGTTATATGATATATAATAAAGGAAAAAATGATACAGTATATTCTATTATAGCTGTTATATTAATGTATGTAACAATAGCAATAGGAGTAATCTTCCCAATAAAAGGTATTTCTGTTGTTACATGGATTTATATATTAATGGCATATGTATTTTTTGCCTCAACATTGCCTGTTCACAAGTTACTACAACCAAGAGATTATATAAATTCACATGAATTATTGATAGCCATTGCATTATTAGTATTGGGTATTATAGTTGGTCACCCTAAAATAGTTGCTCCAGCATTTCAAACAGTACCTGATGCACCACCAATATTCCCTATATTATTTATAACAATAGCCTGTGGCGCTATTTCTGGATTCCATAGTTTGGCTGCTTCTGGAACAACTGTTAAACAACTTGAAAAGGAAACAGATGCACATGCAATAGGTTACGGCGGAATGATAATGGAAGGTGTTTTGGCAACAATAGTAATAATTGCAGTTACTGCTGGTTTAGGGATGAATGGAGGAGGAGTTGAAGCATTTACATCACATTATGCATCATGGGCAGCAGCAAGTGGTTTGGGAGCAAAATTATCTGCTGTAATTAATGGTTCAGCGAACTTAATGAATTCATATGGTATCCCTCTTGATCTTGCAAAAACAATAATGGCTGTATTCATTGTTTCATTTGCTGGAACAACTATGGATTCATCAGCAAGAATTCAAAGATTCGCATTACAGGAATTATTTACAAATAAAGAAAAAGAAATAGTTATAAAGCCTTTAAAAAATAGATTTATTTCTACAGCAGTAGTTATATTGGCAGCAATGGCATTAGCATTATCAGCTGATGGAGGTAAGGGAGCATTAATTTTATGGCCTGTATTTGGTGCATTAAACCAGCTTTTAGCAGGTTTGGCATTATTAATAGGAACAGTATATCTTGCTAAAAAGAAAAAACCTATATGGATTACAGGATTACCCATGTTATTTATGATGATTATAACATTATATGCAACAACTTTGAACTTAAAGAAATTCATTGCAGCAAATAATGGTCTTCTTATCTTTGTAACTGTGGTTACCCTTATAATAGCTTTCTGGATTTTAATAGAAGGATTTATTGCAATAGCAAAAGCAAACAAAGAACCTGAAGTAGTAGAAGAGGAAATTTAATAATAAAAAATAGCAGAGCTGCTATTTTTTATTATTAAATCAAAATTAACATATATGTTGTGTAACAAAATCAAAAACACACAATATATTGTGGTATAATAACATCTGGAGAAAGAATATGGGGGTGATATATATGATAAAACTTGAAGAATTTCTGGATATTTATAGCGATATAAAACCATCAGAGAATGCTGAAAGAATATTACGAGACAGATATCTATTAAAAGATGGTGAAGGGAATTACATAGAACACACATGGAAAGATATAGCAAAAAGGGTATCGAGATACATAGCAAGTGTTGAAACATTATATACTAATGATCTGGAATCCATAAAAAATACTGAAATAAAATTTTTTAAATTACTAAATAGCAGAGTTTTTTTGCCAAATAGTCCAACATTATTCAATGCAGGAAAAACTTTGCCAAATAATTTATTTTCAAAAAAAATAGATGAAATGATATTTGAAGATTATAAAAAAATATATAATTCAAGAACAAGACATAATATGTTATCAGCATGTTTTGTAATTCCGCTTGAAGACTCGATGGATGGCATTTTTGAAGCTGTAAAAAATGCTGCTTTAATTCAAAAATATGGTGGAGGTGTGGGTTATGATTTTTCAGTATTAAGGCCAAAAGACAGTTCGATTGCAGGTACAGGTGGAAAATCATCGGGTCCCATAAGTTTTATGCATGTATTTAACACTACAGCCTCAACTATAGAACAGGGAGGCGCAAGGCGTGGCGCTCAGATGGCAGTAATGCGTTATGATCATCCGGATATTATTGATTTTATAAACTCGAAAAAAAATAATGATGGAAAGTCTGTATTAAATTATTTTAATATCTCGGTTAATTTTGATGATCCTGAAGAATTTTTAAAAAAATTAGAAAATGATGAAGAAATAGAATTATCTCATCCTAATTCAAATATTAAAAAAACAATTAAAGCAAGAGAATTATTTGATTTAATTGCTAATAATGCGTGGAAAT
Organism: Marinitoga sp. 1155; assembly: GCF_001021175.1. Classification (NCBI taxonomy): domain Bacteria; kingdom Thermotogati; phylum Thermotogota; class Thermotogae; order Petrotogales; family Petrotogaceae; genus Marinitoga; species Marinitoga sp. 1155. The sequence continues at coordinate 25,762 of NZ_AZAX01000027.1, forward strand.
CTGGAGATCCTGGAATGCTATTTTTAGGGCGGCATAATAAATATTATGCTTTAGAGGATGTTACACCTGTAAGCGCTACTAATCCCTGTGGAGAAGAACCTTTACCGCCATATGGGAGCTGTAATTTGGGTTCTATCGATATATCAAAGGTTGTAGATTATGTAGAAACTGGCAATCCTGATGGTGATAATAAAGAATTATTTAAAGAATTAATATACTGGACTGTAAGGTTTCTGGATAATGTTATCGATATAAATGTATATCCTCTAAAACAAATAGATAAAGTATCAAAAGAACAGAGATTTATAGGACTTGGAATAATGGGACTTGCTGATGCTATGTACAAAAAAGAACTGCCATATAATTCTGATGAAGGTAGAAAATTTATGGCGGAAACCTTAGCACAATTTGCATATTATTCTCATCTTGCAAGTGCAGAATTAGCCAGAGAAAGAGGGAATTTTCCATTATTTGAAAAATCAAAATATAAAAATGGATTTATACCATTTCCTATGTTACCAGATAAATACTCTGAAAATATCAGAACCTGGAATTCACTTATAAAAGAACATTTTTATGGAGAATCAAAAAAATATAAAAGAAATGTTCAGGTAAATACAATAGCTCCAACTGGATCAATTTCTAACTTAGCCGATACATCAAGTGGAATAGAGCCGAATTTTATGCTCGCTTACATTAGATATATGACTGATAAAGAAGGAAATAGAGTTCCATTATCCTACATGAATAAAATATTGAGAAAAAGGTTAGATGGGGTATTAACAGAAGAATTAGAAGCCGAAATAATAGAAAAAGGATCTATTCAAAATATAGAAAATATACCATCAAGTATCAAAAAAATATTTGTAACTGCAATGGATATAACAGGTATGGATCATTTGCTGGCTCAAAATGTTATACAGAGTTATTTAGATGCATCATGTTCAAAAACAATAAATTTACCCAAAGAAGCCAGTGTTGAAGATATAAAAAAGATTTATAAAAGAGCCATGGAATTAAATTTAAAAGGAATTACAATATACAGAGATGGCTCATTGGAAACACAGGTTTTAACCAGAACAAAAAAAGAAGATAAAAAAGTAACATTTTTTGTACTTGATGAAAAACACAAATTACGCGCAAGACCAAGGAAAGAAACATTAAAAAGTGTAACAAGAAAATACAAAACAAAGTCTGGAACGGTTTATATTACCGTATCTTTTGATGATAATAATGAAGCCATAGAAATTTTCTTATCTGATGGAACAGAAACAGCAGAAATAATAGGAAGATTATCTTCAATAGCATTAAGGTCAGGTGTTTCTGTAGATGAAATATTGGAACAACTTTCAAAAGTAAAAGGGACATATTGTAAAGGAATTTCAAAAGAAATAAGACTTGCGCTTAAAGATTTTGAAGAACTTTGGAAAGACAATGAAATTGAAATTTTTCATATTGGCAAACCTTTGAGTAGAGAAGAAGTTGAGAAATTTGTTCATGTAAATAAACTTGAATATACAAAAGGCTATTATATAGATAATGAGGGAAATACTTACTGTCCAACATGCTTGAGTAAAAATTCATTATTAATGGCAGAAGGATGTATTTCATGTAAAACATGTGGATGGTCAAAATGTTCATAAAAAGATATTTTTATTTTAAATTTACGATGTCCAAAAAGTAAAGTCGCTCAAACCTTGATTGTTAATCCTCAAAAATAGCTCATTCTTGCCGGTCGTATTAGACTCATATCCGTGTTCGGCTTCACTCAATTTTGCATCCGTGCAAAATTGACCGGCTTCATTCGCTATTTTTTCGGACAATCTGCGAGTTTTCGCTCGCTTTACTAATTGGACACCCTAATTTTAAATTTAAAGTATATAATTATTTATAGATACTTTAAAAAGTTTTAATAAAATTTATAAAACTATAACTTGCCGTAGGCGTGTAACACCATAGGCGAGCGATAGCTCAATAATGTAAAATATTATTGTCCGATAGCCCACCGCAGGAGAGCCAAGATTGAGAGGTGAAATAAATGGCAAAATGTAAAAATTATCATGAAGCAGCTATAGAAGGAGCAAATGATGGAATATTTCATGGTGATCATATTCATCCAACAGTTATGATATGGGCTTCATTAAATGGCGAAAAAATAAAAAAATTAGTAGAAAAAGTGGCAGAATATGATGCAGATTATGCAGATGATTTAAAAGAAATGCTTGAAGAATATGATACTGATGTAGAGGATATTCCTATTCCCTTTCCTTTTTCATTTGCAACAGAGAAAGAGTTTGAAGATGCTGAAGTATTGTTAAAAGATGTAGTGACAATAACAGAAGCAAAAGCATATTCTTTCATTGTTGAAGCAATGAGTGTAGAAGATGAAGAAGATACCGTACCTTCAGTATTTACAGAATGCAGAGAAGGGAAAATATATTTAACTTTATTTAATTGGGAATATAACAAACTCGATGAAGAAGAATATGAAAATACAGATGAAGATATTCAAAGTTTTAGATTAAAAATATTATAAATAAAAAACCGGGGGAATCCCGGTTTTTTGTTTTTTTTTAAATTTATGTTATTATTTAGGCTTTTAAATCCTCTAATTTTGTAGATTTTCCGTAGAATTTTAAAACAGCCCAGAGAGAAACTACACCTAAAATCAAAGAAATCCATACAGGCATTCCCAGACCAACAGGAATATACCCAACTATTGCAGCAATAAGTGCGGCTGTTAAAGCATAAGGCAACTGCGTTTTTACGTGATCAATATGATCAGCAGATGATGCCATTGATGACATAATAGTTGTGTCTGAAATTGGAGAACAATGGTCTCCAAATGTTGCTCCTGTTAATACAGCTCCTAATGTTGCATAGATTAATGGAGTCAATTCATTGCCAGTATAATGTGCTGCTAAAGGAATTGCTATTGGTAACATTATAGCCATAGTTCCCCATGAGGTACCTGTTGCAAATGCAACTATTGAAGATAAAACAAATACTAAAACAGGAATTGTCCAACCTGGTAATGAATTCGAAACAATCTGAACCAGATAATCAGCTGTTCCTAAATCTGTTGCTATAGAACCAATTGACCATGCGAGTATTAATATAATTGTAGTAATTATTAGGGATTTGGCTCCTTCAACCCAAGCTTCTATTGCTTTTTTCAATGTCATAATTCCCTGTGACACTGCCATAACAATAGCAACAATACTTGCCAAGGCTGAAGCCCATATTAATGCTGCTGAAGCATCGGCATCACCAAAAGCGTCTCTGATACCATCCCATGTAAAAGGTTTATCAAGTCCACCACCAGAATACCATAATCCAACAAAAGCAAAAATAATCAAAGTAAGAATTGGGACCAATGCATTTGAAACTCTTAAAGGTATATTATCTTTTTCAAGATCTTTTTCAAAATCTGTTGATAACATAGGTTCTGCACCATCTGCTAAAACCTTTCCAGTTAATCTTGCCCTTTTTTCTGCTTCATACATTGGACCAAAATCTCTCATCATAAAACCAACCATAAACACCATAACTAAGGCAAATAATCCATACATTCTATAAGGTATTGATTGGAAAAATACAGAATATGGATTAACATCTACATTTATTGATTTAAATGCGTCGCCAATTAAACCAAGTTCATATCCTATCCATGTGGAAATAGCTGCCATAGTTGCAACAGGTGCGGCTGTAGAATCAACAATATAAGATAACTTTTCCCTTGAAACCTTTAATTTATCTGTTAATGGTCTCATTGTAGGTCCAACAATTAAAGTATTGGCATAGTCATCAAAAAAGACGACAACACCCATTAAAGCTGTAGCTAATTGTGCGCTTTTCGCTGTTCTAGCCTTTTTAGCAAGAGCATTTGCTATTGCTCTCGTTCCTCCCATTTTAGCTATAACACCAACCATACCTCCAATGGTTAATGTAAAGATAATAATTCCAGCATGCCATCCATCAGCTAAAGCATTTACAGGATATTCAAATGTTTTAGTATAACTTTCCACTAATTTCATAAAAAATCCTGAACTAGAATTAGCAAAAACACTAATCAATGCTCCTGAAAAAACACCTAACAATAATGACAATATAACCTCTTTAGTAATAAAAGCCAAAACAATAGCTAATAGAGGTGGAATTAACGACCAGAATCCATAAACTACTTCTGCCGCTTCTCCGCCATCAGCAAAAGCCAGGGTCGCCATTAAGATGACCACCGCCATAATGAAAAAAACAATAAGTTTTTTCTTCATAGACTCCCTCCTTTAATAGATTTTTAATTATTATATCATATTCAAGCCTATTTTGTCAAAGAATATTAACATATTGCTATTTATAATAATGTCAACGTGTTTGAGAGTTACACTAAATTTAAAAATATGTCAAAAAAATGAAATAATTAAAAATTTGAAATTCATCAATGCTCACTTACGGTGATACACGCTGCCGCGAGCATCGGTTAAAAACTTTTTGTATGAATGTAAAATCTGTACGTTTTTTATCAAGCGATACGTTGTCCAAAAAGTAAAGCCGCTCAAACCTTAATTGCTAATTTTCAAAAATAGCATATTTTCGCCGGTCGTATCAGACTCACATCCATGTTCGGCTTCACTCAATTTTGCATCCGTGCAAAATTGTCCGGCTTCATATGCTATTTTTTCAGGCAATTTTCGAGTTTTCGCTTACTTTACTAATTGGACACCCTAATCAAGCGAGATAAAAAAATAAAAAGGGGTTTTAACCCCTTTTTAGTTTTTTGAATTTATCAAATTTTAATTAAAATATTCTCTTACTGCAAACGATGCTGCGATTGCTCCATCAGCAGCTGCAGTTATGATTTGTCTTAATTCTTTTTGTATAACATCTCCTGCAGCAAAAACACCTTTTACATTTGTTTCTCTATGTTCGTCTACTATTATATATCCATAATCATCCAATTTTATTTTATCTTTAAATAATTGAGTTACAGGCAATAAACCCACAAACACAAATACACCATCAACATCAAAATTTGTTACTTCACCATTTTCTCTGTTTTCAAGTACTAATTGATTTACCTTTTTATCCCCTTTAATTTCTTTAACAACAGAATTCCATATGAATTTGATGTTTGCTGTATTGAAAGCCTTATCCTGGTAGATTTTATCAGCTCTTAATTTATCTCTTCTATGAATAATATAAACTTCTTTGGCTATTTTTGAAAGATATAGGGCTTCTTCTACTGCGGTATTTCCTCCACCAATTACAGCAACTTTCTGATTTTTGAAAAAATGTCCATCACAAGTTGCACAGTAAGAAACTCCACGACCTGCAAATTCTTTCTCACCTGGTACGTTTAATTTTCTTGGTGTTGCGCCAGTAGCAATAACTACTGTTTTTGTTTTTACAATATTCCCATCATCAAGAGAAATTATTTTTTCCTCTTTCTCAAAATTTACATTAATAACTTCACCATAATGAAATTCAACACCAAACTTTTTAGCATGTTCTCCCATTTTTTCTGCTAATTCTTCACCGGTAATTGATGAAAAACCAGGATAATTTTCAACATATTCGGTTAAATTAATCTGACCACCATCTAAATCCTTTTCTATTATCAACGGTTTAATTCCACCCTGAACAGCGTATATGCCAGCTGCAACACCGGCAGGGCCTCCACCTATAATAATCATATCATAATATTCTTTTAGATTACTTTTACTTTTAGAGGTTCCCAAGTCAAAAAACATGTTTACCCCTCCACAGCTTTTAATACTTCTTCAACAAAGTTTGGTTCAGGATATGCACCTATAAATTCACCTTTTACTACCCATTCACCATCTTCAAACACTTCTATAACAGTATGTGGGACAGAACTTACATTATGTTTTGATGATATTTCGAAAAATTCATTTGCTTCAACCATTTCACCATTGATGTTTTCATTTATCATTGCAGCCTGTTGTGCTGATAATACCGCTCTTGGGCAGTATGGACATGTTGGAGTAACAAAAACTCTTAATCTCATTTTTTTATTTATATTTTTTAATTTTGCTACAGCATCTTCAGATAATTCTACTTCACCATTTTTGGATAATAATATCAAATCCTGTAATAATGTGCTGAATTCGTGTCCGGATGGTATACCATAAAATCTTACACCTAAATCTGAACCATTTGAGGCTAATATAACTGTAGCTGGAGCTAAAGTTTTATCTATTTCATATTCTTCAGCAATAGGTGAATTTATATCATAAATATCCAAATCTACGTTTTCCACACCTTCTTTTAATTCTGTGTATAACTGTTTTGTTACATCACAATATTCGCAATTTTCCTTTTCAAATAATATTATTTTTACTCTACCTTTCATTTCTGATAATAATTCCCTAACTTGTTCTAATGTCTTTTCATCTAACAATTTTTCCACAAAAAACACCTCCGCGTTATATATTTTCTTTTGCTTTTTTAATAAAATTCTTCAATACTACAATTTGCTCTTCCATCTCTATGATGAAATTATTTATTCTTTCTTTTCCTTTTTTAGTGATCTTATATATTTTTCTTGGTGGACTTGAAGTAGTATCCCAATCAAATTCTATTTCTTTTCTTTTTTCTAATTCAGATAATGCTCTGTATACCCTTCCTTTTTGACCAATTCCTTCTGGTATGGTTATTCCCATCTCGCATAGTCTGTTCGATAATTCATAACCATAACTTGCTTTCTCTGCTATTAGTATCAACAAAAGATCACATATTAATTTTCCACTTTTATTAAAGACCTTACATTTACTCATAGATTCCATTTCTTCCCTCCAAATATAACAAAAAAAGTCTGATATCATCAATCATATTATATACAAAATGTATATATTTGTCAACAAAAAAAGATAACAATACTGTATTTGTTATATTTAAAAAGAGTTACAAAATTAATTTAGTATTATTAATCCGAAAATGAATTATATATCTCCTTAATTTCATTGGAATATTTTCTGAAAATATTTAAAATTTCTGGATTAAAATCTTCAGGAGAAGTTCTATCATCACCTTCTAATATAATATTCATAGCAGATTCATGCGATAATGCTTCTTTATATGGTCTTTTTGAACGAAGTGCGTCATAAACATCTACTATTGAAACTATCTGTGCCTCTATCGGTATTTTTTCGCTTTTTAAATTAAAAGGATAACCCCCGCCATTATATTTTTCATGATGATATATAGCTATTCTTAAGGCGGTATCAAAATAAGGATCGTCACCCAATAGTCGCTCAGCATAAATTGTATGTTTCTTCATAATCTCATATTCTTCATCTGTTAGTCTGCTTTTTTTATTTAATATTTCAAGTGGAATAAAAATTTTTCCTATATCATGCAACGGAGCAAATTCCCGCATTTCAAGAATTCTTTCAGCAGGCAAATTTAATTTTTTTGCAATGAAAGATGCTAATTCTCCTACTCTATATATATGCTGTCCAGTTATATCATCATGTGCCTCCGCTATTAATGCCAATTTGCTTGCAAAATTAAGATATGCATTTTTTACCTGATCTATATTTAATTTGGAAGATAGTGCAGTCTTTGCAATATTAATAAATGCTTGAAATATCATTTTATCAGTATCATTAAAGGATTTTTTGCTATTTTTTGTTGTTTCCAGAGAAAAACTCAACGTTTTATCCTTACTAATATTTATAGTAGCAATCATTATTTCATTAATTGGTTTAGCAGTTTTTAAAAATTCCTGTCTTATTTTTTTATTATCAAACACTTTTTTATTATATTGCTCTAAATCTTTGCCTTTCATTACTTTTAGTTTTTCGCCTGTTTTTATCATATATTTACTTTTAAGTGGTAAATTTCTTAATTTTTCAATATCATAACCTACAGCAGAAATAAATTTCCAGTGTTCTCCATCAGAAATGGAAATACTACCATAATCTGCTGTTTCAGAAAGTTCTATAGCAAATTTTAATAAATAATCGAAGTAACTACGAAGATCAATTTCCTTATTACCGAGATATTGTATTAAATCTATTATTTTAAATAATTTTTGATTTAACAATTGTAATTCTGCATTTGTAATTTCTAGATTTTTTTGATGATTAATATTTTCTGTTATATCAACCCATAAAACCAAAAGACCATTTTCTTTGTTTGGTAAAGTGATTGCTGTTTTATAATCTTTAAAGTAAAGCTTTTTATTATTTATATTCAACATAAAAATATCAATAAACCCTTTTCTTTTTGAAGATAGAATATCAATGTCTTCTATTATTGATTCTTCTAAAAGGCTTTTGTTTGTACTGTTAAATAAATCCAATAACGATTTACCTATAATATTTTCTTTTTTTAGTCCCAGTAAATTTGCAAAAGCATTATTTACAAATACAATTTCCTGTTCTATGTTTTTGATGTATATTGGATTAGGAGATAAATTTACAATTTCTTCTATAAGCTTTTTTGAACTATTCAATTCTATAACCTTATTTTCTAATTCTAAAAGTGTTTTTTTCAATGCAGTGGTTCTATTTTCTACTCTTTTTTTTAATATTTTTGAATGCATATAAAATATTGCGATTATCAATATTGCGATTGTTAAACCAAAAAGAATCATGTATTTTAACCAGTCTGGTATTTTTTCTCTAATAATCGGTTCAAAGTATTTATCAAAAATTCTATAATAAAATGAATTATTATCCTCTTTTAATTTTTTTAATTGTTTATCAATCAAATCAAAAATATTTTTTAAATTACTATCCTTATACATAATATATCCGCCAATTGGCTTAAATATTATAGAAGTCTTCTTTACATTATATTTCTTTTCCTGATCAAGGCCAAAAAATCTTGGAACAACACCAGCATCAATTTTTTTTCTATCCAACATTTTAAATATATCTTCATATGTATCAAATTCAACAAATTTAGCCTTAATATTAAAACCTTTTAATAAATCTTTTATTCCATCCTTGCCTTCATAGAAGATATCTGTTTTCATTACACCAATTTTTTTATTTTTTAAATCAAGAATAGATGAAAGATTAAGATTTTTTCTTGTATAAATAACAGCCCATTCAAAAAATACAGCCTCTTGATTAAAATGAAAAAATTGAGACCTTTCTGGCGTAAAAGCCAATGGTGCAACACCATCGATTTTGCCACTTTTAAGTTTTTCTATCAAATTTTGTTGTGAGTCAATAATTATGTTCAATTCTATGCTATTATTATCTGCAATAAATTCAAGAATATCATTTAAAAAACCATTATTTTCATCAATAACAACAGGTGGAGCTTTATACAAACCTATTGTTATTGAAAAGGAAAAAATGTTTATTATTATAATAATTATAAAAAATATTTTTTTCATATTAAAATCACCTTACTATTGTATTATGGTATATTCTATAATATCATTTTAAAGTAAATTTTCAGGTTGTCAAGAGGTTAAAAATTTTAACATTAACATATTATCTTATTTTTTCCTTTGTTTTTAGCCCTATAAGCTTTTTTATCAGCTGCTTTTATCAGTTTTAAAATAGAAGTTTTTTTGTTATCTTCAATTCCAACACTAAATTTCACATGAACTTTTAAAAGCTTTTTTCTTATTCTTTTTAGAATATTACGAGCGGTAAATTTGTCTACATCTTCAAAAATAATTACAAATTCATCTCCACCATACCTATAAGCTTTATCCTTCTCTCTGATAGAAACTTTTATAATATCGGAAATCTCTTTTAAAATCATATCTCCTTTTAGATGCCCATATTTATCATTAATATATTTAAAATTATCTAAATCTATAAAGGCTAAAGCTATTAATTTTTCTCTTTTTTCATATATTTCTAAATCTTTTCTTAATTTAGATGAATTATATAACCCGGTTAAATGATCTATTTCGCTTAATTTCTTTATTTCAGTAAAATAATTTCCATGAATAAGTATCATAGATACTATTTTTGCCAATACAGATAATGTTTGCATATCTTCTGTTGTTGGTCTTAAACCATCTTCCGGAGTGTCGCATGAGATATATCCAATTATTTCATCATTCTTATTTCTCAGTGTAAGTGCCAGCAAATCTTTTTCATTCCATAAATAATCTTTATCATAAATATTTGCTGTTATATTTTGCTCAAAAATAAAATAGTTATTTTCGTTTATATTTTCTGCAAAATTAGGTATAAAATATACCTCACCATATCTATACTCATTTTTAAATACATTCTCAATAATTTCTGACGCTCTTACTTTTCTTTTTCTTAATTTTTCAAAGTCTTCTTTTGAAAAACCTGCATATACAACTCTTTTAATTTCATCGTTTTGATAATCGATCTCTGAAATTAGTACATATTTGTATTGAAATTTCTCATTAAGAAGTTTTGCAACTTCTCTTAATATGACTTCTTTTGGCGCTTTAATAGAATATGCATGTAATAAATTAGAGAATTCCAGCATAATTTCATTAAATTTTTTTAATCTTTTATTTTTAACCCGTTCTTCTTCTTTTTCATAAAGATATTTGGTTATGAAAAAATATATACCTAAAAATAACAAATTTTGAAGTAAAAAATAATGTCTTACTAAAAGATTTCTGGATATCAAATATAAATATATACTTGGTAATGTGGCAATAAAAAATATATATTCTATAAAAAACATATTCAATTTAAAGTTTTTGATATCAACAAAAATAGTATTTAATATTTTAGCAATAGTAACAAACAAAAATAATTCGAAATAAATGTTTAAATTAAATTCAAGCTTTTCAACAATTATATACGAACCATAATACATTATAAAATATACAAAGAATTTTCTAATTCTCTGTATAAGACTAACTTTATTATCTATTCTTAATATAGTAATTGCAGCAGAATATAGTATATATTGTGGTCCTAATAAAAATGCAATTAAAAATCCTGGAATATTTGATACAAGACGCTTCTCATTTCTCCATTTCACATTGATATTATCTGATATAAATGTTATTAATAAAACACCAAAAAGTTTGTGTAAATCAAAGTTAAAATCAAAAGGAAAATAAATTAAAAGAAAAAAACTAAATATTCCTTCAAAAATTATTTTTTTCGTATACCCCCAATTAATCTTTTTATTCATCATGTCCCCCCACTGTTTTTATTTTTTTAATATTTCATCATCGAGAACTTCATCGATTTCATCGAATCCATAAAGTCTGGCTTTTATTCTCAAATCATCGATGTTTAGCAAGTTCATGATATTTTTAGCCAGTAAAAATTCAAAGGGCAACCACGTTACATGTCCCGTTGGGATTATATAATATCTTGCCTCTTTAAATTCGCCTGCTAACATCCTTCTGCTTTTTTTTGAAAGTGTTTTATCAAAAATTGCTTCAACAAACGTAACCTTTTTAGAATCAATTAAGTGCGCATACGACAGCGGATCAACCTTAAATAAAGGGTGAATATTATCTGATTCAATTAATTCTTTTAAAGACATTTTTCTTACAAATCCAAACTGTTTTTTATAAATTTCAAAAATTTTTTCAGGATTATGCAGATCACAATCTTCTCTAAAACCCTTTTCTATCAATCTTTTTACAAATTTTGTTGCAGGAGAATTATATAATATCTCCGGTAAATTTCCCCCTGTTGTCATAAGTAAAAGATGTTTTAATTGAGGATTTAAAGCTTCAACAATAGTTCCAACCATTCCACCAAGACAATATCCTATAAGAATATTTTCTTTTTTCCATACACCTTCCTGTTTTAAAAAATCAATTGTAGATAATGCATCGACAACACCATGTTCCCAAAATTGATACATTATTTTTATATTCGGCCACAAATAATTTCTTCCACTGACAGAATTTTTATCTACTCTTGTATAATTTCCCGGCAAAATTAAAATAGATGTATTTATCCCCACACTTGCAAGTCTTCTTGCCATCCATAACATATATTTAACATTTGCACTACCGAGTCCATGTAAAATTAAAGCAGATGCATATGTTTTGTCTTTTGGCATAAAATTATATATTTCAACAATTTCTGTGCCTTTAGCTGGATTTTTATAAAGTGTATTGAATCTGATATAATTGCATCTATAGTGCTTTCCTTTAAAAATAAAACCGGAAATATAATCAATTTTTTTCTTTTCATATGAAAAATCAATCTTCATTTTTCATCAATCCCCTTATAAACTTTACCGTTTCATTTAATATCTTTATAGTCTGAATATCATTATTTTCAAATTCAAAGGCGTGATCTCCATTTTTATGGACCAATATTTTAGTCTGTATACCTTTTTCTCTTAATTTCTTTAACAGCTCAATTGAAGATGAAAATGGGACGGTTTTATCCTCTTTTCCATGAACAAGCAACACAGGTTTCATATTTTCATTAATCCAGAAAATTGGTGAATAATATAAATATTCCCCTTCTTTAGATGGAGTTGGAAGTCCTTTTAATGTAGTTACTGTTGCAACCTTTGCAAAAATAGATTTTACTTCTTTATCGAATAAATGTTTTAAATTAGCAGGAGTATAATACAGAATAACCCCTTTTATACCTTCAACATGTTGTATATTCTTTACAAATGTATTGTATGCGTAGTATAATAATGTAAGATGGCCTCCAGCAGACAACCCCATTAAGAGAATATTATTTTTATCTAAATATAAATTCTTTGAGTTATTTTTTATATAATTCAGAGCATCTGTATAATCAGATAATATTTCATTCATAGTATGTGAAATACCAAGCCTATAATCAATAGAAACAACGGCAAATCCTCTGGATGCTAAAAATTTACACCATGATACATTGTTTTTTTGATTTCTAAAACCGGAAACCCATCCTCCACCATGTGCAAAAAAGATTATCGGATACATTTCTTTTTTCTCTTCTGGATAATATATATCCAGCTTCAATTCTTTATTTTTAATCTTTTTATATACATAAGTTTTCACAATACCAGAGTATTTTGTATCTATAGGTAGTTTCCTAAACAACAAATTTGAAATATATATAATAGACCATAAAACAAATCCATATATTAAGACAATTCCTCCCCATGAGCATGAGAGAATTATAATAAATATTGTGTATACCTTTTTTAGTTTTTCTTTATTCAAAATAATCACCTGTAATCATTTAAATCTTAATAGATTTCTTATTTTTTAACATCCTGATAATCTAATTATACAATAAAAAATCAAAAGGAGCAAATAGATATGAGTTTTGGTAAGATATTAAAAATAATAGAAGAAAAAGATTTTTCTATTCATAATCAAAACACAAGAAGAGAAATATCAAAGATAAACAAATGGTTATTAAAGCCACGAGAATTAACACATAGAAAATTACTATCCATACTTAAATTTTTAAGCAAAAATGCTGAAAGGAAAATATTGAACAAACATTTAAATGATTTGCAATTTTTACTGATTCATATAGTAGAAAAACCAAAAGAAAACAGAATAAACGATTTGAAAAAATATTACAATCTATTAGAAGAAGATATTGAAACAATAAAATTTCTGATGTATCCAGAAAAATTTCCGCCGGGAGGTTATGAAAAAAAATTAAAAAAATATGGTATAGAATTATATTCTCCAAAAGTAATCTTTAAAAAATTACCTTTTAAAGATTATATTGATTTATATGCCTTGATGACATATGTGCCTCTCGATGAAAAAAATCCATTCATTCAAAATCTGCTTGATGAAATCCTGAATCTTGACTTTCTTGAGGATAAAAAAGCATATTTTAAAAAACTTATGGATATTTATAAAAGTCTTAATGATTTTGAACAACATATTTTAAATATACAATTAAAAAATTTTTCTTATTATCATTATAAATTATTCAATACAAATTCCGTAAAAGGTATTGTTATTGATGGAAGCAATGTAATTAGACATGAAAACAAAAATTCAATTCAACAATTAATAGAAATACTTGACAACATGTTTCTTGGAAAAATTGTATTTTTCCCGGTTCATATAGTTTTTGATAATAATATAGAATATTTTCTAAATGAAGAGGATAGGAAAACTTTAAAAAGATTAGCTGAAAAGAAAAGAGTATATTTTAATTCGCCTGCCGATGAAATGATAATATATATCTCCAGAAAATTTGACTATTATATACTTTCCAATGATAGATTTAAAGAATATAAAGTTGATGAAAATAAATTATTGAAAATAGAAAAATTTAAACTTTAATATTAACTATATTTATAGTGTCATCAATAATGTGTGCACATTATATGGACTAAAAGAAGGTTGTTTATCAGGTGAAGAATAATATAAGAGTTAATAGGGGAAATATATTATTTTCGCACCTTTTAATGTTAAAGTTTAGTTAAAAGAGGTCGAATATAAATAAAGAATATATCAAAATACAGATATCTATGATAAAATTATAGAGAATATTATTTATTATATGATGTCCAAAAATAAAATTTTATACTCGGGGGTGTTATTGTGAAAAAGTTTGGGATTTCACTATTTTTGCTATTTTCTTTATTGGTATTTTCAGTAAATTCTCCAAAGCAACCTATATTGTTTTTTAATGTTGATGATTCAGTTAAAGGATTACCGACAAATTTGCAGAATCTAATAAATATTGCTTTATATGAAAATCTTGACTCTGAAACAAATTTTCCAGTATTTGACTCAAGATTTTCATATAATTTTTATCCACAGGATAATGTATATACAGTAGAAGTTGCTGTTTCTGCAGCTAGAATTCTGGGATTAGAAAATCAAATATTAAAAAAGTATCCACTTTCTTCACCAACATTTGAAGATATAAAATCCGATTTAGAAAAAATTTATATTCAAAACGGTTATGATTTTTCAAGAAACTTTGGATATATGGAATATATTAATGAATACTTTAAAAACAAACTTGGAGTACCTCTTTTTGATTCTTTTATTCCATTAAAAAAAATAGATAAATCTGATGCAATAAAATATATTTTAAAAATATTTACACTATATGCTTTGGAAAACAACTGGAATTTTGGCTATTATATTCCAATGACAAATACGAAAAACATGGTTACCTATGCAGAAGAATTAAATTATAGACTCGGTGCAGGGATAAGTTCTCCTGATGATATTGGTTATATTTCAGTATTTGAAAAATACTTTTTTATAAAATATGATGGTAAGATTATACCTGTTATAAAACTGCCTTATTTTCAGGAAAATAACACATTTAAAGGTGACAGTTTGATCAATAGAGCGCAGTTTTATTCTTTAATTAGTGTAATTTTTGGAAATATTCCAAAGCAGATAGATAAAGATGAATTAATTCCTGTAAGAACTTTAAATAATATGATATCTTATTTACCAAAAACAACTTTAACAGGAGAACCTATATTGTTTGAAATCAAATCAACTTCCAGTTCTATAGTAAAATATATAGAACCATATAAATTTTCCAATGACGTTGTAAAATTCAAGACCAAAGATGGCGAATTGATAACACTCGATAATTCTAAAATTACAGTAAAAACAAATTATTATATTGAAAATATTGTAGAAAATACATCACACACAAAAACATTAAAAAGGCAAAAAGAAGATTATTATAATGGTAAATCCTTTGCTATGAATTATAAATATCTTGATGAAAAAGATGAAAATACAGCTAAATTCGAATTTTTAAGTTCAGGTACAATAAAAAGAGATGAAAATGGAATCTGGATAGTAAACACAACACACGATTATAACAGGAAAATAAAAATACCGAATAATTTAGTTTTATCCAAAAAATTTAAAATAGATGGAAATAATATAAAAATAAAATGGTATTCTGTTGATGTTGAAACACTATCTGAAATGAAAAAGATTGCTACAAAGAGAATTCCCGGTATTCCGGAAAAATACATAAAATTGCACAGAGAAGTGAAAGCTGAAGATATACCAGATAATATAGGAATACTTTTTAAAACAGAAGTAAAATATAATTATAGAAAGAAAATCATAAAATCAGACTATCAAAATTCAACTGTAAATTATTTCAAAGTAAAAGATAGGCTAAATGCAAAAAGAGAATATGCAACTTTAAGTTCTTTAAACGAATTTTTGAGTTATTATAATAATTTTGAAAAAATAGATTCTGAAGAAAATTATTCATTTGTAAATTACTGGAAAGATATTTCAAAAAAATTAAATGAGTTAAAAACTGCTGAAAAAGCTCGTTTTGTTCCTGAAATGAAAATAAATATAGATTTAGTTGAAGAAACGTTCTACCAAAAACCTAAAGATATGGCAATATATTTCTGGACATTTTATGGTGGGAAACTTGTATCCTTTGAACCTGCAACATATAGACTATTCACGCAAAAATTTGTAGCTCCACTAAAATACAATCCTAATGCATATTTATATGTAAAATATAAGGATGGAACAACAAAAAGTGGAAAAATAAGAGAAATTGGTAAGAAATTGCTATATAATGATACACAAGAATATTTAAGAGATATGCTTCTGTGGTTTCAGGTTGCTTTAAAAGTTGATAAATATGGAAACAGATACCTCGAAATAGTATATATTATTGCAGAAGAAATTTAATAAAGGTGGCTCTCTCTGGAGGTAAATATGAAAAAAAAATACATATTCTTTATTGTTATACCGTTAATATTATTGGTTTTAATATTTAAACCAATAAAAGTGGTTTTAAACTTAAATACACCATTTGAAAATATGACTTACACATTAAAAATCGATAATAAAACATATGATATATCGAAAGATATATGGATGTTTCCAGGAAAGCACAAAATTGAAATTAACTTAAGTAAAAATATATTAAAAAAAGAAATTAAAGTACCTTATTTTTCTTTTTCAAAGCAGTATTATAACATAGTTTTAAAAGAACCTATTATAAATGTCTCTTATGAAAGAAAAGACTATAATAAAATATTACTTTATCTTAATTCAAAAAACTATATTCTGGATTATTGGAAAATTTCATACAATGATAGAGAATACCAAACAACATTATCAACATATAATATCTTTATATCTCCATATGTAAACACTTCCTTAAAAGTAAAAGGCTATATTCAAAACAAAAAGATATATGAAAAAATATTTGACATAAAGGCTCCTCTATCTGAAATTATAGATTATAATATAAAGATAGATAATTATATAAATCTATCATTTGAATTAAATAATAAGATGATAAATCCTATTAAATATGACATTTATAAAAATGGTGAATTTATTGAAACTATAAAAAATAATAGTTATAAAGACAAATTCACATATGACGTAGTAAAATATGAAATTATTCCAATTTATCCTTCAGGGTATAGAGGAAAAAAATATAAAATTATAAAACCAGCTTTACCAGAAATACCGGATGAAATTAGTAAAAAAGAATTGAATCTGAATTACGACGAAATAACCCTAAACGGTAAAAAATATTCAAAAGAAAACTTTGTGGAAGGTAAAAACGCATTAATAATTAAGATAAATAAAAATATAACGTGGTATAAAACAATTACACTTGATACAACTCCACCAAAAATAGAAAAAGTAACATTAAAATACAATGGTAAATATAAAATCAGTATTATCTCTGATGAAAGGGCAAAATTTGAATTAATCACAAAAGAAAATACATATACATTTGAAAGCGACGAATTTGAATTTAAATCAACTGGGAAAGATGCAACTTTACTGGCATATGACGAATTAAGCAATAGGACAAAACCTTTTATTATTAATTTAAATCCGTTTCCGGAATATAGAATAAATGTTCAGAACAACTTGATTTCTTTTAAATTTAAAAAAAATAATATTTCTGAATACTGTGAATTAAAGATTCTTGATGAAGAAAATAATTTAATCACTAGAATAGACATAAAAAAATTAAATGACTTTACATTTTCAAATTTATCTCCAGGAAAAGAGTATAAATTCATCTTGTATATTGATAATACTTTTAAAAAAACAATATATACAAAAATCACAAAACCACCAGGATTACAAATAAAGAAGTTTGAGAATATAAAAATAGGAACATTTTATATTGAGCTTTTAAATGATTATAAATATAATTATTATTCAATTGAACTTGAAGATTATTCCAAAACAGGCAATTTTTCTGGAAACTTTTTCAATTTAGAAATTCCACTTGAAAAATTAACCAGCGAAGGTACTTTAACTTTATGGAGAGAATTTAAAAATTTAAAAACAAAAAAAATTAAATTAAAATTAAAAGATAATTTTTTATACAAAAAAAAGATATATAAAAAACTTCCAGATATTTTAAAGGAAGAAGATGCTCCATATATTGTCTCTGAAGATCAAAATTTTAAAAACATAAAAATAAAAGGAAGAGTAGAAATATTAATGTTTCCAGATAAAAAAATCGTAGTAAATGGAATAGTTTTTAATGATAAAAGTTCCAAATTAATAATAAAACCTATTAAAGAGAGTTTTAAAGGTATTGAATTAAATTCTGGAATATTAAAAAATACAGAAATATACAATGCTTATACTGGCATCACTATAAATAAAAAGTTTGATTTATATAACCTTATTATAAAAAATTGTAAAACGGGCATTTATGGAAAAGATGCAACTGGTACAGCGTATAATATATTATTATACGATAATAATATAGGTGTTAATCTTATTAAAAGTTCTGTTGAAATAAAAAATTCCTTGTTTTTTGACAATGCAACTGCTTTTAGTTTTTATGATTCAGATATATATCTATACAATCTCTCTATTGCGGATTCAAAACTTGATATTGATTTATATAGCTCCAATTTAAAAATTAAAAGTTCGGATTTTTTAAACAGCATCAACTCAATCAAGAGTAATCTCAGCAATATATATATAATTTCATCTACATTTAGAAATAATAATAAAACTATTAAATCACTTAAAGATGAAAAATTGAAAATAGAAAAATCTAGATTTATAAACAATAATATTTCTCTGGATATATTTGAAACTCCTTTTAATATATACCTTTCAAGTTTTTTAAATAATGAAGTGGCTGTCAAAGTTTTCAATCCAAACAGTAATAAAAAGATAAATATAGAAAAATTTACAATAGAAAATTCTACATTTAAAAATAATAAAATGGATATATATATTGCTGGAAGCAATAATATATATTTAAAAAATACTTACATAAAAAATTATCTGGATGGAACTATATCACCAACATGGGTGGACGAAAGAGGAAAAATTCTAAACAGAGGAATTATAATTAGTGGAGGTGCGAAGTGAAAGCGATAATATTAGCCGGTGGTTCAGGAGAAAGGTTCTGGCCATTGAGCACATCAAAAAAACCAAAACAATTTTTAAAAATTTTTTCCAACAAATCATTAATTCGAGAGACCTTTGAACGATTAAATTACAGATTGCATTCAGAAGATATATACATAGTTACTGCTGAAAAATATAAAAATGAAACATTAAAAGAATTGCCTGAATTAGATGAAAAAAATATATTGCTGGAACCCGTTGCGAGAAATACTGCTCCGGCTTGTTTTCTTGGAACATTGGTTGCGGATGATAATGAAGTTGTATTTATACTACCAGCAGACCATTATATACCAGATAAAGAAAGGTTTTGGGAAACTGTAGAAAAGGGTGTATATGCTGCTGAGAAATATAATGGATTAATTACAATGGGGATATCCCCTACAAGGCCAGAAACTGGTTATGGATATATAGAGGTTGAAAAAGAAATAGAAAAAAAAATATTAAAAGTTTCCAGTTTTAAGGAAAAACCAGATTTAGAAACAGCATTAAAATATTTAAAAGATGGGAATTATTATTGGAATAGCGGTATGTTTTTTTGGAAAAAATCAATATTTTTAGAGGAAATGAAGAAATACAATGAAGATATATATAACTCATTAATAAAATTAAATCCTTTTAATATAGACCAATTGAATCAAGTATACCCAGATTTAAGGAAAATTAGTATAGATTATGCATTAATGGAAAAATCAAGTATAGTATATACAGTAAAAGCTGAATACGAATGGTCAGACGTAGGAAATTGGGTATCAGTAAGGGATATGGAAGGATTTTCTGATGAAAAAGATAATGTATATCTCATAGACAGTAAAAATGTATTTGTAAAATCTGAAAAAAATGTTGGTATTATAGGTCTTGACAATATCATAGTAATAGATACAAAAAATGGGATTTTAGTTGTAAAAGATAATAGAATAAATGAGATACGCGAAATAGTAAGCAGGTTAAAAGAAAAAGGTGAGTTTTAAAACTCACCTTTTTTATATATTCAAAAAATATTTAAGTTTCTTAACTTTTCTTTTTAGCATATTTAAAAAATAAGTGCTATATGATAAAATAAAGAAGATATATAAAAGTGGGAGGTGTTAAAATGAGTATAAAATGGAAAATATGGAGTTTGGTTTTATTATTGTTACTATTACAATTTGTTTTATTTATTATATCTAACAATGCTTTTTTAAACATTTACAACAATGAAAAGTTATTAGATGAAAAGTATATATTTAATATGAAAAATATAGGGTTTTATTCAACAAAATTTATGGAAGCCAGAAAAAATGTAGCAGAATATTTGGCCTTTAATGATGAAAGTTTAAAAATATCAGCTGAAAATAAAATGCAGGAAGTAATAGATAATATTTTAAAATTAAATTTAGATGAAGATTTAAGGTCTTTGAAATTAAAAGCTATTGATGATATTTCAAATTACTTAAATTTATTAAAAAATTATAAATCTATAGATGCTATAAAAAATGATGCAGATAATTTTAGAACTATAGGTTCAAAAGCTATACAGTCATTTAATGAACTTCAAAAGGCTATTGAAGATAGTGAAGAAAAAATAATGAAAGAAAACCTTGATTTAATAAATAAATCGCGAAATTTTGGTGTTATAAAATAATAATAGCTTCTCTTATATTCAGCATTATTATATCTATAATAATTATAAAAGTTATTTTAAAAACATTAAATATCTTAATGAATTATGCTAAACATTTATCTGAAAAAGATTATTCCGTAAATATTCCAGAAATAAAAACTAAAGATGAATTTGGGAGATTGATACAAGTATTTAAAAACATGCATTTACAACTGATAAATGATATGGCGAAAATAAAGGAAGAAAGTTTGACATTAACAACATCTATGGAAGAAATCACACAGGCTATGAATGAATCTGCCGTATCCCTTGAAAAAGTTTCGGATTCTGTTAATTCCATATCTTCCGAAGTAGAAAATATAACAGCAGCCGTCCAGCAAACAACAGCCTCTGTTCAAGAAATTTCATCTGCAACAAAGTTAATTGCAGATAACGCAACAGAAGCTGCTGAATTCGGACATCTTTCAACAGAGGATGCTGAGAAAGCTGGACATACAGTAAAAAAATCTATTGATAAAATGAAAGAAATTAAAGAAATAACCATTGATATAGAAAAAGTTGTAAAAAGCTTTAATGAAAGTTCTATTAAAATAAGTGATTTTGTTGATACAGTTGCAAATATAGCAGAACAAACCAATTTACTGGCTTTAAATGCTGCAATAGAAGCAGCAAGAGCAGGAGAGGCGGGAAAAGGTTTTGCTGTTGTTGCTGATGAAATTAGGGTTTTAGCTGAAGAAAGCAGAAAAGCTGCAGATGAAATCAGAGAAGTAGTTGAGGGTATACAAACAGTTTCAAATGAAGCTATAAATGTTTCTAATATAATTAACGAAAAAGTAAAAGAGGGCTCTATGCTTTCATCTGAAGCTGGGGAAAACCTCGAGAAAATATTAAAAGCAATAAAAGATATTACAGCAAGATTGGAAAGTATTGCTGCAAGTGTTGAAGAACAAACAGCTGCTGTTGATGAAATAGCTACTGCTATGACCGAATTATCTCAGAATACTATGAGTATAAATGAATTTATTCAGGAAATAAACGCATCAACTGAAGAACAAACTGCAAATGTAGAGAACGTTACTGCTGAAGTCAACAGTATGTTAGATCTTGCTAAGAGATTAAAAAATATTGTAAATCAATTTAAATTAAAGGATTGAATTGTATAACATTTATAAATTAAATTTTCTTATACGGTGTCCAAAAAGTCAAATTCACTCAGGCAGCTTGATTGCTTATCCTTAAAATTATTCATTCTCAGCCGTCGCTCAGATTTTTCATCCATGAAAAAGCTTCACTCAAAAAAACGTCCTGTTTTTTTGACGGCTTTCATTTACGCTTAGATTTTTTAAGTATAAAAAATCTAAGGGAAAAGGATTTATAATTATATAATAAAAATTATTTTTTCCAATTACCCACTGTAAGAGAGCGATAGCTCAAAAGTTTTTTTATTAAAATCCAATTTTTTAATCCAATAACCCACCGTAGGTGTGTTAAGGGCAATCTTCGAGCCTTCGTTTCATTTGAGACTTTTTAGACAGCCTATTTTCTTAGACAAAATGATTGGTGGTGGAATTTTGAAAAGAATTACAACAATTATTGTTATATTATTCGCAGTAATTGTTTTTCCAATAAAAATAGGTTTATATTATAATCCACCTAAAATAATAGACGAAAAAAATGGAATTTTTCCTGAACTTTTAAATTATATTTTCGAAAAAGAAAATATTAAACCAGATTATATTTTTGATACATTTCCAGATTTGATAAAAAAATTGGAAAGTGGAGAAATAGATGCACTTGCATGTGTAGGATATTCAAAAGAGCGGGCGGAAAAGTTTGAATTTAATAAAGAGTTTATTTTATCAGACTGGGCTGTTGTATATATAAATCATAAATCAAATATAGTTAATATCTTTGACCTTGAAAATAAAAGAATAGGTGTTTTAAAAGACGATATATACTATACAGATGAATATAAAGGGATAAAAAAAATATTGGAAAATTTCGATATTAAAGTGCGTTTTTATGAATTTAATTCATATGAAGATATATTTAAAGCTTTATCAAAAAATAAAATTGATGCAGCTGTTGTTAACAGGACATTTGGTTTGGCTAATTCAGATGAATATAATTTAATACCAACAGATATAGTTTTTTCTCCATTAAAAATATACATTGCTTTTAATAAAAATTATCCAGAAAAAAATAAGATAATAAAAATATTAGACGAAAACATACGTTTATTAAAACATGATTATAATTCAATATATTATGAAATATTAAATAAATACCTTTATGTTCAAAAAGAAAATATTATACCTAAATGGGTTAAGTTATTTGTTTTCATTTCTTTTTTTCTTATTATAACCTTAATTATTAACCATTATGTTTTGGTAAAATTAGTTGAAAAAAGAACAAAACAGTTAAGAAAACTGAATATGGAATTAAGGAAAAAGAATGAAGAATTAGAATCATTTAATGAAGAAATAACCTCGCAAAATGAAGAATTAGAAACATTATATATTCATAATGAAAAATTACAAAATTCATTGAAAATACTTATTAAAACAATATCAAACATAGAAAAAGAAAAATATCTATCAGAAGATCTTTATTTAATTGAATTGTTTGATGCGGTTACTTTTATTTTAGAAGGAATTGAATATGCTGAATTAATCAAATATGAAAACTCAAAGAAGATATTTTTAAAAAGATTTGGAAAGAAAGCTTTAAGAGAAAATTTAAAAGACAGACATATTATTTTATCAATGGATAATACAATAAAATATTCTGCGTTTTTCAAATTTGCTGAATCACTAAACAATCTCGAAATAACCAATGAAACATTAGAATCTTTTAAAACCCTGGCATATGCATTCTTAAAAATAAAAGAAGAAGCAAAGTTAGAAGAAAAATTTAGAGAAGATATTATCAAATCATTAATATCTTTTCTTGAACAACATGACGAATATACAAAAAACCATTCTAAAATGGTAGCAGAATGTTCCAGGAAAATAGCTCAAAAGTTGAATTTGAGCGAGGAATTACAAAGGAAAATATTTTGGTCTGCATTACTGCATGATATTGGAAAAATACTTATACCCAATAATATTCTGAATAAAAATGGTGGGTTAACAGAAGAGGAATACAATCAAATAAAAATGCATCCAGTTTATGCATATAATGCTTTGATTAATTCAGAAGGATTAAAAGAAATTGCAATTGGAGTCAGACATCATCACGAAAGATGGGATGGTAAAGGCTATCCTGATGGGTTAAAAGGAAAAGAAATTCCTTTGATTTCACAAATAATAGGAGTAGCTGATGCATGGGATGCTATGACATCAAGCAGAGCATATAGAAAAGCAATGGATAAAGAAAAATCTATCGAAGAAATAGAAAAAAATTCTGGAAAACAATTTTCTCCAGAAATTGTAGAAGTTTTTTTGGCAATTATTAGAGATGAAAATAATTGAAGTTTATTATATTAGATTGTCTAATTTATTATATAATAGCTTTTTTCCAATTTCCAAAATGAACAAAAAGCCAGGCTATAATCATAGCAAGGATATTGCTTATAATCATTGCATAAAAAATACCTAAAAATCCCCATGTATTAGCCATAATAGCGATTAAAGGTATTCTTATACCCCATAATCTTGTAACATTTATAATCATAGACTGTCCAGTTCTTCCAGCACCTACCAGAGTATTTACAAATACACTCATAGATGAGAAAAATGGCAATGAAAAAGACACATACTTAAAGAAAATTTTTCCTATTTCTATTACTTCTGGTTCATTAATAAAAAAACGTGTTAGATGCGCACCGAAGAAAAAAGTCAATGTGCTTAAAAAGGCTATGATTGTAAAATTAGTTATAAAAGCAATTTTAACAGTTTTTATGGCGTTTTTTATATCATTTGCACCTAAAAACTGTCCAATCATTGTTGTTACCGCAGCACCAATACCAAAAGATATCATTGTAATAAGATTAATTATTCTATTTCCGATTCCGTATGCACTAACAACAGCAGGGCCAAAACTTGATACAAATTTCATTATCACAACAAACCCAAAAGATGTAAAAGTATAACTCATAGATCCCGGAAACCCAATTGAAAGAATCTTTTTTACTATATATGAATAGAATTTCAAATCTGATAAATTAACCTTAAATCCTCTTTCGCCCTTAAAAACAAGATATGAAGATATTAATCCTGTAAATATTCTTGCAGTTGTAGTTGCCCATGCAGCACCAGCTACCCCTAATGCTGGAAAAGGTCCAAAGCCAAAAATTAACAGAGGATCAAGAAGTATATTTATGACAGTGGAATAAAACATCATATGCATGGAAAATTTCGAATCTCCCCATCCTCTTAAAATAGCTCCAGAAATATTAAATAAAAAAGCAAATGGCATACCAATCATTATAATATTAAAATATTTAATTGCATAAGGAGCTACCTCCTTGCTGTTTTCTCCCGTGATAAGGTTAATTACCGGATTAGATACTAAAACACCTATAAACGCCAGGGTTATTCCTAAAATTATAGCAATAATATAAGCCTGTCCAGCAGTTTTTTGTGACATTTTTTTATTATTCGCACCAGTATATTGAGATACAAGAGAAACTGTAGCATTTGAAAAACCTATTGTAAATGAAATAAAAACAAAAATAACCGGCCACGTTACTGTAGTGGCTGAAAATTCAATCTTACCCAATTTCCCTAAAAAATATGCATCCACTATATTATACATAGTTTGCATTAAATTCGAAATTATTATAGGCCAGCTTAGCAAAAATAGCGACATGATAATGGAATTATTAAAAATATCTACTTTAGTATTTTTTAAAACTTTCTGTGACATAATCTCCTCCTAAAATTCGCTTTGCTAACTATTATAACATATAATAGATTAATTGTCAATAATTGCCATGATTGCAGCCATTCTTCCTGTATTTTTTTCTTTTCTATATGAAAACAACAAATCTGTATTTTTATATGTATCAATATTTGAATTTAAGATATATTCTTTCCTTATACCGGTATTAATAAGCGTATATTCTATTGTCTTCCATATATCTATTAAATATTTTTCATTTTTACCTGGTTTTATAATCTCATTTGAAAAACTAAAATTTTTTTCATTAAAAATTTTTTCAAAAATATTTTTCACATCTTCTTTGACCTCAAAACTTTCCGGTCCTATAGATGGTCCCAGTGCAACTAAAATATCCTTTGGGTTACAACCAAATTCTTTAATCATTTTTAATACAGTTTTTTCACCAATTTTTTTAACCGTTCCTTTCCAGCCTGAATGTGCCAGAGCAATAACCTCCTTTACTGGATCAAAGAAATAAATAGGTGTACAATCTGCATATAATGTCACTAAAAATAGATTCTTCTTGTTTGTAATTAAACCATCCGCATTTTTAACCTTCCTTTTAAAAAGAAAATTATTTGATTTGAATGATTCATCTATAATTAAAATATTATCTTTATGTACCTGATCAGAAAGTATTATACTATCTTGTTTTATATTAAAAGTTTCGCATAATTTTAAATAATTCATATAAACATCATTTAAAGCTGTTTGTGTATTAACTCCCAGGTCCAGTTCTTTACCATTATATCCAGTTTTTCTTGTAGTAAATATATGAAATAAATTCCCATAATTCTCAAATATGGGAATAGTAAAATAATAAATATCATCTTTTTTCTTTAAAGTGAAATTACCAATTTTCATATTATCCTCCTTTAGATTTTCTAATAATCAATATATTATATCATTTAAATATAATATTTTTAACTTTTATTAACATAACGAACCTTTTTTTGATGTATAATATAGTTTGTAAAACTAACAATTGGAGTGATTAGATGAAAAAATTATTATATTACACCTTTTTAAGCAGTCTTGCACAATCTATATATAGAATAGTCTTTAACTTGTTTTTAAGGGATTTAGGTTTTAATAATACGTTTATAAGTCATATAACATCACTTGAAATGATAGGTTCCGCTTTTTTAGGATTATTAATTGGAATAATGGGGGATAAATTTGGAAAAAAAATAATGTTAATATTTTCATCGGTAACATTTGCTGCCATTACATTTTTAAGAATTTCAATACCCTCAGAAACAATGTTAATATATACAGCTTTAATTAATGGTGGAGTGTTAACTTCAAGGATGATTTTGCTTAATTCATTAATTGTGGATATTACAACACATGAAAATAGAGGGAAATATTTTGGATACAATTTTGGATTATTCATGGGAAGTGGTTTAATAGGTAACTTAATAGGTGGGTCAATTGGAGAAGTCTTTGGCTTTAGTGCGGCGCTATTGATTACAGGAATTACACATTTATTTTCCAATTTTTTCTTACTACTGGTACATGAAGACAAAAAACACCATTCGGAAGTTTCTATAAAAGAAATCTTCAGTCTAAAAGATTTTGATGAATTGCAGAGTCATATTGTAAAAATACATTTAATAAGAACATTTTTAATAGGTTTTGGTGCAGGATTATTTGTTAATTTTGGAAATGTCATATTCAAAGATTTGTTTAATATGCAACCAACTATTATAGGCGTGGCCCTTGCTTTTGCGCAACTTGGAGCTTCGTTGGGTTCTATATTTTCATCCAAACTTTCAAAAAAGTTTGGAGCATATCAATTTACACTTTTCTTAAATATACTTGTTATACCTTTAATAATATCCTTTGCCTATATACGAGACCCATATTTATTTACTGTATTGTATGCTTTGAGATTTTCGTTTATGAATATGACTAATCCCGTATCTACAACAATTATTATGAGTTATATACCTCAAAATAAGATAACAACAATAAGCAGTTTCAGAAATTTTTTAAATTTTATATCTCGTTCTCTTGCAGCTTTAATATTTGGATATATAACATCTTTTACAAATGGATATACATATCTATTTTTAATTAGTGCATTATTTTATTTTATTTCTTTAATATTATTAAAATTTCTGTTTAAACCCATTCTGAACGATAAAATATTTATGAGCTTATATAAAAAGAATATATAATACTATTTTTTCTCGTTTTTAAGAATTTCAATAAATGAAATAACAACCTTTTCATCAAATTGACTACCAGCTAATCTTTTTAATTCATCTATTGCCTGTTCTTTTGTTAAAGGTTTTTTATATGGTCTTTCACTAATCATTGCATCAAAACTATCAACAACTGTTAAAATTCTTGATTCCAGCGGAATATTTTCTCCTGAAAGATTATCTGGATATCCTTTTCCATCCCATCTTTCATGATGATGTCTTATTATTTTAGATATATCTTTCATATCTTCGACTTTGCGTATTAATTCTTCACCTTTTATAGGGTGAAGTTTTATTTTTTCATATTCTTCTGATGTTAATTTATTGGCTTTATTTAATATAGACTGAGGAACAAAAATTTTACCAATATCGTGTAGAATACCAGCCCAATATATTCTCTCTATTCTTTGTTTGTCAATATTCATTTTTTCAGCAATTAATGAAGCCCATGTTGCTACCCTTTCTGAATGACCTCTGGTGTAATCATCATAATATTCCAGGGCTTTTACAAGCGTTAAAGCTATATCTTTATGGAATTTTCCTTCTTGTTTTATAAAGTTTAGCATCTTTAAAAAACCGGCAAATGTCTTACCAAAATAATTCATTATTTTTGTATGATAATTTTCAAATGTATTTATATGATCATTTTTTAAAATGTCAAGTGTAATAAGGCCAAAAATCTCATTATTAAACATTATTGGTGTAATAAGCGTTTCTTTTAAATCTCCTCCCAATTTTTTAAACTCTTTGTATTTTCGTTTTGACATCTGTTTTTTATTGCTTTCATGAATGTCTTTTATTATTGTTGCATTTTCTGGAATTATTAAATCATCTTTTTTTAATTTAAGAGCATTAATTTTTTCATAATTATAACCCTTTGCAAATACCATTTTCGCATTATTATCATCAAATAAAAAAATTGAGCCATATTTTGCCGGTTCAATTATTTCAAGAGCCAGCTCTAAAACCTTTTTTTCAAAATCCTTTTCCATTAATTTTGGAGCTGCAAAAAAAGAAGATAATTCTAATGTTTTTATTACAGAATTATTTAATTTTTCTATTTTTTTATATGATGCCTCTAACTCTTTGTTAGTTTCTTCTAGTTCCATATTCAGTTTTTTTAATTCTTTAGTTTTATTATCATATTTTTTCTGCAATATCTTTCTGTCTATAATAAGAATGATAATTGATGTTATAATAATAAATGCTATAATAACAAAAAACACAGCACTATGAAATACAATGCCGTTATTAGAAATATTATTTCCAAATATCATTACGCTTGAAAATATTAGTAAAACCCAGAGCATGAACTTTTTCATTAATTCACCAACCTTTATAAAACTTTATAAAAAAGGGGAGAAAATCCCCTTATTGATTGATAGTACTATTTAGTGTAAAAGATGTTGAACTTTGTGTAATGTTTAAAGGATCTGTTCCGTCTAAAGGATCAGCAAATGTAATAGAAGAGAATAATATAACAAATAAGAAAGTTAAAATAATGATTATTTTTGTAATTTTTTTCATAGTTTCACACTCCTTATTTTTTATTTTCAACTATATTATACACTATATCATATGACTGTCAAATTATGCTATATTCAGAAGTTTGATTACTACCCGATTTACATATAAAAAATATATGCTATATTGTAACATTAATATTTTTGACATTATAACTTCCCATATGTTATTAAATATTATATAATAGTAAAAAAGTGAGGTTAAACGGTGAGAAGAAAAAATCAGGAGATTTTTAATATTTTATCAAATTATGGTTCGTTTGCAAAACCATTTCTAAACTTTATGATAATAAAAACAAAACACGATGGATGGAAACATTTATTTAAAAGTTTAGAATACGATTGGTTAGGAAGTAGATATAAAGCGTTAGAAGAAATTGAAAAGGGGTTAAAGCATAAAAATTCGAAAACATTGTACTATATATTACTGGCAAAAAAATTATCTTATCTTTTTTTAATACGCGATTATACAGAGTCCAGAAAATTATATATATTTTTAAGGGAAAATTATTCAAAAATGCCCAAAAAAGCAAGAAAAATCGTTTCATCTATCTTGATAAATATAGAAAATATTATGAACTGGAATAAAAATACTCGTTTATGGGGTAAATTATATGAAATGGATCCTTCAACAGAAGCTTTTATTAATCTGGGAAAAGCGAGAAGAAATATAAAAGAAAAAAAATTTAAAACTGCCTGGAAATTTTTAAAAAAAACATTTGAATTATCAAAATTAATTCCTCATAGGGTTGGTATAATTAATTCATTAAATGACTGGTCATGGTATTTAAAAGATTTTGATTTAAAAAAATCAATATCACTTTCAAAAGAATTGATGTATTATGCAGGATATTATTTTGAAGATAATGAAAAGCATTTCGGAATCTTCGACACATTTTTTGAAATAAATAAAGAAAATATAGATACATTGTATTTATATTCAAACATAATTAGTTTCTATTGGAATAGATTACCAGAAAAGGGAAAAAGAAATTCGAAAGAGAATTATGCAAATATGTTTAATTATTTAAATAAATTCGTTATAGAGGATAGGTCCATTTATAAAAATACCAAAAATTTAAGGATATATTTAAAAAAATATGTGTCAAATATTTCTGAAGTCTCTAAAAAAACAGGAATTTCAAGAAAAAGTTTATCATCGATATTAAATGGGAAGGTTAAAGAAATAAAAGGAGATACTATTAAAAAACTAATTTCAGGATTAAACATTATTCCTGATATATATTCGCCCAAAGCTATTATAAACGAATACGGCAAATTATATATAGAAGGATTATATAGAGAAAGTTTCAGCAAATTAAAATCAATGCCACCTGAACAACAAAAAAGACTATTTTTTATTACATATATTTCATGTGTAAAAAAATTTGATTTTAATAATAAAGAAAATATATTTTTCGAAAACGACTTTCATAAAAAATGGTTTATAATAGAAATGTTATACGGTAATGAATATATAAATTCAAGGAAAATTTTGGCAAAGCATTTTTTTGAAAGAATGAAAAAATCACGTTTTGAAGAATTTGTATCCAAATACTTTAAATTAAGTAAAAAGGAAAAAGAAATTCTTGATGTGTTTATTAGAAACTATTCAAGATACGATATTAAATGGAATGTCAGAATAGAATTGCCGGAATTTTTGAATAAATTTGCAGACAAATATTCTTTAAAAAAAATGCCATTATCATTAGCTTATTGGTATTATGAAAATGGTGCAGATAGGAGAAAATTAGTAAATATCTTAGATTTTTTTGACTAATACTATTTAGATTTCAATTGATGTTTAACAGACATTATGAATCTACTGGAAAATAGAAAAATGAAAATTCATTATAGAAAAATATATTCTCAATTTATAATAAAAGTGAGGTGTGAAAATGGATGAAGTTTTGATATCAAAACCCCTATTTATAGAAAAAATATGGGGAAACAGAAGATTAAATGACCTTTTCAACAAAAAAAATATGGGTAAAATAGGGGAAGTGTGGTTATTTTCAGGTGTTGAAAATTATGAAACATCGCTTATAGGTATTGATAGCGGTAAAAATTATGGAACGCCATCAAAATTGATAAAAGAATTGATAGGACTTGATTTTGAAAGATTTCCTTTACTTTTAAAATTAATATCTGCAACACAATGGCTTTCTATTCAGGTTCATCCTGATGACAAATTTGCAAAAGAAATAGAGAATGAACCATGGGGAAAAACAGAAGCATGGTATTTCTTAAACGAAAAAAATGAAGTTTTCATTTCTAATGATATTGAAGAAAATAAAAAAGCTATATTAGAACAAAATTGGGATGGAATATTCAAACCAAAGATTTTAAATAAAAATGATTTGTTATTTATACCAGCCGGAGTTGTTCACACCCTTGGACCTAATTCTATGATGTTGGAAATACAACAAACATCGAATTTAACATATAGATTATATGATTGGGGACGCCCCAGGGAGATTCATGTTGAAAAAGGATTGCGCGTATTAAAAGATAGTCCTTATATTATTGCAAACAATTTTAACGAATTTAAAACACAGTATTTTAATATAAAAAGAATAAAAAATAAAAATGCCAAAATAAAAGGATTTGGTGTATATGTATCTTTAAATGGCTTTAAAACTGTGGTTATTCCATATAATGTTGAATATAAAACTGATGAAGAGGGATTATTATTTTTTCTTTAAATTTAAAAAATATTGACTACCTGCGATTAGATATAAAGTAAGGCGGTAAAGCCTTGCTTTTTTTACTTTACTTTAATATAATTAGTTAAAATGTTGCTTGAATTATTTTTAAGAAAGTTTTATAATTACTGTGAAATAACTTGCAAGGAGGATAAAATATGGATTTTTCAAATTTTTTGGCTTTTTTTACAAATAGCGGATTTGCATACTTTACATGGCAACATATTCTTATGCTTTTTATAGGTTCTATCTTGATTTATATAGCAATAGTAAAACACGCTGAACCTTTACTTTTAATTCCAATAGGATTTGGAATAATACTTGCAAATATACCACCGGAAGTTACGGGTTTATTAAACCCTCCAACCTCGAATCAGGTAGGTGGATTATTGTGGTATATTCAACGTGGAATGTTTTTGGGTATATATCCTCCGTTAATATTTTTAGGGATAGGTGCATTGACTGATTTTTCATATTTAATAGCCGATCCGAGATTAATCTTTTTAGGTGCAGCAGCCCAGGTAGGTATTTTTGGCACATTTGTTGTAGCTAATTTAATAGGATTTAATATAAAAAGCGCAGCATCGATAGCTATTATTGGTGGTGCAGATGGTCCGACATCAATTTATCTGGCATCAAGATTTTCTCCTGAATTACTGGCAGTTATAGCCATAGCTGCTTATTCGTATATAGCGTTAATTCCTATTTTACAACCTCCAGTTTCTAAATTACTAACCTCAAAAGATGAAAGAAAGATAAGAATGAAAAAAATGAGACATGTTAGCAGAAAAGAAAAAATAATATTTCCTATAGCAACAACCATAGTTGTAGCATTGCTTGTTCCAAAAGCTTTATCATTAGTGGGGTTATTAATGCTTGGGAATTTATTAAAAGAATCAGGTGTAACAAAAAGATTGGCAGAAGCAGCATCGAGATTTATTCTTGATTCAGTAACCATTTTATTAATGCTGTCAGTTGGTAGCACTGCAAGGGCAGATTTGTTCTTAAAACCTACAAGTTTAAAGATTTTCTTATTAGGAGCTGTTGCGTTTATTATTGCAATGACATCAGGGATTTTATTTGCAAAATTAATGAATGTATTTTCAAAAAATAAAATAAATCCTTTAATTGGTGCAGCTGGTGTATCTGCCGTGCCGGATTCAGCAAGGGTTGCACAAACAGTTGCTCAAAGTGAAGATCCAAGCAACTTTATATTAATGCATGCTATGGGGCCAAATGTAGCGGGAGTTATTGGTTCTGCTGTTGCAGCTGGTGTATTCCTGTCAATACTTTCATAATGAGGTGGCGAATATATGGCTAAAAAAAGTTACAAAATAGAGATTAATTACTATTTCTGTAAAAACTGTGGTATATGTTACTCTGTATGTCCAACAAAAGCTTTAGGTTCTGCCGAATTAGGTAAACCGATAGTTTCTGATGCAGAAAAGTGTATAGGATGTTTAATGTGTGAAAGATTATGTCCTGATATTGCAATAAACGTGGTTGAAAATGTAAAGGTGGTTGAGAACAATGGGTAAAATTGTTTTTATGCAAGGAAATGAAGCTGTTGCAAAAGCTGCGATTAAAGCTGGATGTAGGTTTTTTGCCGGATATCCAATTACCCCATCAACTGAAGTAGCAGAAACTATGGCAAGAGAGTTGCCAAAGGTTGGCGGAAAATTTATTCAGATGGAAGATGAAATTGCAAGTGCTGCGGCAATAATAGGCGCATCATTAGCAGGTATAAAATCTATGACTGCTACCAGTGGCCCAGGATTTAGTTTAATGCAGGAAGCGCTTGGATATGCAACAATGACAGAAACTCCATGCGTATTTGTTGATGTAATGAGAGGAGGACCAAGTACTGGATTACCCACAAAACCTTCACAAAGTGATATTATGCAAATAAGATGGGGGCGTCATGGAGATCAGCAAATAATAGCATTATACCCTTCAACAGTAGAAGAGGCATATAAGTGTACAATAAAAGCATTTAATTATGCAGAAACATATAGAACTCCAGTTGTTCTAGTTATGGATGAAACATTAGGTCATATGAGAGAAAGTTTTTATTTAAGCGATGAAGATGAAAATCCAGAGATTATCCAGAGACTTTCAGAATCTGAGATTGAAGAAGAAGATTTATTCCATCCATTTGGTTTTCAGGATGAAAATTATCCTGTAAATCCTTTAATTGAGATGGGTAAAGCAAGATTTCATGTATCGGGTTTGGTACATGATGAGACAGGATTCCCTGTTGGTTCAAGCCATATTGCGGATAAAGTTATTAAACATCTTGATTCAAAAATAAGGTTATATGCAGAAGAAATTGCTATATATGATGAATATATGACGGATGATGCTGAAATAATAGTAGTAGCTTACGGTACTGTAGCAAGAAGTGCTATGAAAGCTGTAAAAATGGCAAGAGAAGATAGAATTCCAGTTGGTTTATTTAAACCAATTTCCATATGGCCATTTCCTGTTTCAAAAATGAAAAATATTTTGAAAAAGTCGCAGGCTATAATTATTGCTGAAATGAATTTAGGTCAAATGGCTTTAGAGATTTCAAGAATCAATAAGTTTGGGAAACATCTGGAATTAGTTAATAAAGTTGATGGAGATTTAATAAGCCCAAGAGAAATATTAAATTCAATAACAAATGTTTGGCGAAGAATAATAGAGTTTTAAAAAATCCTGCGTCCGCAGGATTTTTTTTAATAAGAACAATCATTTTCAAGCGAATATTTTCAAGCGAAGCTTGAAAAGAGAAATTTGGAGTAAAAGAAAAAAATAAAAATAATATTGTCAAACATTTTCAAGCGAAGCTTGAAAATGATTGTGTTTTATGGTAAAATTAAACTTAGAAAACAAATAAAGGGGGCTGAACTATCCATGGAAGTTTTAAAAGTTGGTCATTCTTCGTCACCAAACAAAGTAGCTGGAGCTATAGCAGGGGTTTTAAGTAAAACAGATGAAGTTGAAATTCAGGCAATTGGGGCGGGAGCTGTTAATCAAGCGGTTAAAGCTATTGCCATTGCAAGAAGATTTGTTGAAACAAGAGGGAAAAAGATTTTTGTGGTTCCTGGTTTTGTTGAGGTAACTGTTGGGGAAGAAAAAAGAACAGGAATTAAATTTAGGGTATTTGCAGAAATTACCGAAGAAGAAACAGAAGCTTAATTTAAGGAGTATCATAAGTGATAGATAACAAAATTATTAATGAAATAGTTACCGCGTGCAAAAAAGACGCGCGGCTTTTTTCTATAGTAAAGGAAATTTCTCAATTGAATAAAGAAGAAAGATTAAAGATAAGACGAAAAGCTTCTATTGTTTTAAAAAAAGAAAAAAGCGTGGACAAAGAGGCTCTGACTTTTTATTTTGTTATAACAGAAGGAGATATTGTAGAGGAAATACTGAGGAGGATAAATAATGGAGAAAAAGAAAATGCCTAAGTATGTTGGTGGTCAGGCTGTTATAGAAGGTGTAATGATGAAGGGAATAAACACCGTTGTTGCTGTAAGGAGACCCGATGGTAGAATACAGGTGAAAAAATTAAAAGAGGGTTCTTTTGGTGTATGGGAAAAAATACCCTTTATCAGAGGGTTTTTTGTTCTTTTAAAAGCCATGATTATTGGAATGGAAGCGCTATCTTATTCTGCAAATGTATCTGGCGAAGAAGAGATAACGAAAAAAGATATGATTATTTCAATTATACTTGCTTTTTTATTTGCTATTGGTGGTTTTGGTGTTGGACCGATGTTTGTAACCAAGTTGTTTAATATACAAAATGAATTCTGGTTTTCTTTTATAGAAGGGTTTGTTAGAGCTGTATTTGTAATATTATATATATGGGTAATATCGTTATTTAAAGATGTCAAAAGAGTGTTTGAATACCATGGTGCAGAACATAAAACAGTGTATAATTATGAAGATGGTAAAGATTTAAATGTTAATAATGCAAAAAATTATACAACATTGCATCCAAGATGTGGAACCAGTTTTTTGATTATAACAGTTTTTGCTTCAATTATAGTTTTTTCTATAACTGGCGCATTAGGATATACGACATTATGGGAAAAAGTTATAACAAGAATTATACTACTTCCGTTAGTAGCGGGATTTGCATATGAATTTCAGAGATTTACAGCTAAAATTATAGATACGTGGATAGGAAAGATTCTGGCCTGGCCAGGATTAGCATTACAAAAAATCACAACATCTGAGCCAGATGAAAATCAGCTTGAAGTTGCTATTATTTCATTAAAATATGCATTAAAAGATGATTTTGATGGTGAAGAAATTGTTGAAGTTTAAAATAATATCAATTGATTTTTAACATAATATGTAATATAATATTATTACCTTAGCTCAGATAACGGCAAAGACCTTATCTTGGCTAATGGAATATGAATACGGAGGTAGAGAAATATGTCAAGAGGATTAGATCCAGAAATTAAAAACAAGGTAATTGAAGAATTTAAAATCAACGAAAAAGACACAGGTTCAGTGGAAGTTCAAATTGCGTTATTAACAGCAAGAATCAGACATTTAACAGAACACTTAAAGATTCACTCAAAAGATTTTCATTCCAGAAGAGGATTAATGAAAATGGTTGGTAAAAGAAGAAAGATGTTAAAATATTTAAAGAAAGAAAGACCAGAAGTTTATAAAGAATTAATTTCAAAGTTAGGAATTAGAGGATAAGCAGCTTCCTTATGGAAGCTGTTTTTTTTTAACGAAACGAAATTGTAATTATTATAAAATTGTGCTATAATTAATTTAAATATAATTTTTAATTTTTTACATTGTCGATTGGGGGTGGTGTGGTGAAAAAACCGTTTTTTCTTAAGCAGGTAATGATGAGACGTGTTCTGTATTCTTTAATTCCCATATATTTATTTGCTCTTTACTTCTACGGGATAAGACTTATTTTTTTAAGTATAGTAGTTTTTTCAGGTGGGATTTTAACAGAATACATTATGGAAAAAAGAGTTAAAAAAAACGTTTCTGAAGCAGTTTTGGTAACTTCGCTATTGTTTGTCCTGTCTTTACCTCCGTTAACACCATGGTGGGTTGCTTTAATAGGAATAATCTTTGGTGTTTTATTTGGTAAGGAAGTATTTGGAGGGTTTGGGAGAAATCCATTCAATCCTGCTATTGTAGGAAGGTTATTTATATATATAACCTTTCCTAATATTATGACTTTAAGCTGGATGGTTCCGGGGAAATTCGGTATTGATGTTATAACAACAGCAACACCTTTAAAATTAATGCGAGAATCAAATGAAGCCTTTGATATTGTAAAAATGTTTTTTGGATTTAGAGCAGGGTCAATGGGAGAAAGTTTCATATTCTTAATTTTATTGGGTGCAATTTATCTTATCTACACCAAAACTGCTAGTTGGAGAATAATGCTTTCTACCTTTTTAACTTCATTTATACTAATATATGCATTCTATTTTTCAGGAATAGTTAATTATCCACTTCAGTATTTGATGTCTGGAAGCCTTATTTTTGTTATAGTATTTATGGCTACCGATCCAATTAGTGCGCCAAAAAAGCAAATATCCCATTGGTATTATGGGATAATAATTGGAGTAGTGGCGGTACTTATAAGGACTTTTTCTCTCTTTCCAGAAGGTACAAGTTTTGCTGTATTATTTGCCAATACTTTTGCGCCTTTAATTGATGAACTTGTATCTTTAAAAAAGAAGGTGAAAATATGAAAGACAACAAATTATATGTTGTTATTTTCACATTTTTAATTTCATTTATCCTTGTTTTCATACTTGCTCTTGCAAATGAAATGACAAAAGAAAAAGTAAAAATCAATGAAGAGCTTTATTTGAGGAAAGCTGTGTTATCAGCGATGGGAATAGAATATAAAAATGATATCGAAGCGTATAAGTTGTTTGACGAAAAAATAAAAATAGAAAAAATTAAAGATATAGATGTATATAAAAGTAATGTAAATGGTGAAGATGTATATGCTGTAATTTTTGTTGGAAATGGATTATGGAGTACAATAAGGGGGGTATTGGCAGTTGACAAAAACATTTCTAAAATTGTCGGTATTGATTTTATTACTCAGAGTGAAACTCCTGGACTCGGAGGAAGAATAGAAGAGAGTTGGTTTAAAGAACAGTTTAAATTCGAAAAAATTATAGATGGAAAAATAGAAATGATTGTTGGCGGTTCAGGTAAAGGAGATTTTAATCATGATAATGGCGAAGTTGAAGCTATCACAGGTGCAACAAGAACTTCTGAATCTGTACTTAATATGATAAATTCATATTTAAACATATTAAAAAACCTCTTAGGAGGTGAGTTGGGATGAGTGAATACAAAAAAATAATGAAGGATAATATCTGGTATAATAATCCTGTTTTTATTCAGATTTTAGGCATCTGTTCTGCTCTGGCGGTTACAAATAATTTAATAAATACATTAATTATGACGATAGCAGTAAGTCTGGTTACAGCATTTTCAAGTTTTACCGTTTCAACAATTAAAAGTTTAATCCCAAGAAAGGTTAGAATGATAATTCAAACACTTATAATTTCTTTCTATGTTATTATAGTGGATATCATATTAAGAGCATATATGCCAGGTATTAGTAAAGCGCTTGGGCCCTATGTGGGATTGATTATTACAAATTGTATAATTATGGGTCGTGCAGAGGGATTTGCTCAATCAAATAAACCAATTATTTCATTCTGGGATGGTTTTACATCAGGAATAGGATATCTTGTTGTATTGATAGCAGTGGCTTTTTTCAGAGAATTACTGGGATTTGGAACATTATTTGGTTACAGAGTTTTACCTGAAGGCTTTGTTTCATGGACAATAATGTTAATGGCACCAAGTGCATTCTTTATGCTTGCGATATTTATATGGATAGCAAAAGGTTATATGTTGAGAAAGGAGGCTAAATAATGGCTCCACAAATCAGCCCGTTCATATTATTTTTCGCTTCAATATTTACCAGTAATATTCTTCTTGCAAATTTTTTAGGAATGTGCTCATTTATATCTGTTTCAAAAGATATAACTTCATCAAATGGATTAGGCATGGCTGTAACTCTTGTTATGACCATAACCACAGCATTAAATTGGATAGTATATAATAAAATAATAATACCTTTTGGACTGGAATATTTAAGATATATTGTCTTTATAATAGTTATTGCTGCAGTTGTTCAAATTCTAGAAATGTTGATAGATAGAATTTCTCCAAATTTATATATGAGTCTTGGCATATTTTTGCCTTTAATAACGGTGAATTGTGCAATATTAGGAGTTTCATTATTTATGCAATTAAGATATTACACATTAATCCAATCTGTATTTTATGGTCTTGGTTCCGGGCTTGGATGGTGGCTTGCTATTATGGCGTTAGCAGCTATTAGAAAAAAAGTTGATAAAAGTCCAAATATACCGCCAGCATTAAAAGGGCCTGGAATAACTTTAATTATTATAGGTATTATGGCAATGGCATTTATAGGTTTTTCAGGAATGCTCAATGTACAGTGAGGTGATACAATGAATATATTATTAGCACCTTTAATAGTTTCTATTATCAGTGGAGTGTTGGCGGCTGTTATAACTATTGTAGATGGAATTGTAAACAATTATGGCGATATAAAAATAAATATTAATGGGAAGAAAGATGTTATAGTAAAAGGCGGTGCGTCATTATTAACAACTCTATCAGAAACAGGTATTTTTGTTCCTTCAGCCTGTGGTGGAAGAGGAAGTTGTGGAGCATGTAAGGTAAAAGTGTTATCTGATATTGGACCTCATTTGCCTACTGAAACACCATTGCTTACACCCGAAGAAATAAAGGAAAACATAAGATTATCCTGTCAGGTAAAATTAAAAAAAGATATAGAAATATGGCTTCCAGAAGAACTGTTCAATGTAAAAAAATATAAAACAACTGTAGAAAAAATAAAAGATGTCACACACGATATCAAGGAAGTGAAATTCAAATTGTTAGAACCTGCAGAAATAAACTTTAAAGCAGGACAATATATGCAAATAGTAATTCCACCTTATGAAAAAATAAAAGAGGATACACAGAGAGCATATTCTATATCATCTGTTCCTTCAGAAAAAGATAGTGTTGAATTTCTAATCAGACTTGTTCCTGGAGGAATTGCAACAACATATGTACATAACTATTTAAAAGAAGGAGACAAACTCGAGCTAATTGGTCCTTTTGGGGAATTTTATTTACGGGATACTAATGCCGATGTAATAGGGGTGGCTGGCGGATCTGGTATGGCGCCATTAAAATCCATAATACTTGACATGTTTGAAAAAAATATAACAGACAGAAATGTATGGTTCTTCTTTGGGGCTCGTTCTTTAAGAGATTTATACTATGTTGAAATATTTAAAGAACTTGAAAAAAAATGGCCAAAATTTCACTTTGTTCCGGCATTATCAGAGCCATTACCTGAAGATAATTGGAAAGGAGAAACTGGTTTTATTACTGATGTTTTAGATAAATACATAAAAGAAAAAATGGATCCATCAACTCCAAAAGAAGGATATTTGTGTGGTAGCCCGGGGATGATAAACGCATGTGTTAATATATTGACAAAAAATGGAATTTCTGAAGAAAAAATTTATTATGACAAATTTGCATAATTTGTAAGGTATCCAAGTTTCATTCGAACTTTTTTATAATTAGTACGATGTCTGAAAAGTCAAAACGCTCAAACCTTGATTGTTAATCTTCAAAAATAGCTCATCTCGCTTGCTTGACTTTTTGGACATGCTAATAATTAAAAGAGTGTCCAAAAAGTCAAATTCACTCAGACAGCTTGATTGCTAATCCTTAAAATTATTCATTCTCAGCCGTCGCTCAGATTTTTCATCCATGAAAAAGCTTCACTCAAAAAAACGTCCTGTTTTTTTGACGGCTTTCATTTACGCTTAGATTTTTTAGGTATAAAAAATCTAAGGGAAAAAGATTTATAATTATATAATAAAAATTATTTTTTCCAATTACCCGCTGTAAGAGAGCAATAGCTCAAAGGTTTTTTTATTAAAATCCAATTTTTAATCCAATAACCCACCGTAGGTGTGTTAAGGGCAATCTTCGAGTCTTCGTTTCATTTGAGACTTTTTAGACAATAATCTAATAATTAAAAGTAAGGGGGGAAAATTATGAAAATGACACCTGAGTTTCAAAAAGCTCAGGAAAATATGAAACCAGGAATAATAACAGCTGAAGGTTTTCTTGGAAACGATGATAGAAATATATTAGATATAATTATAGATGATGAAGAAATGATTTCTAATTTAAATTGTTCAATTGAAAAAATTGTAGAAAGGTTAAAATATTTAAAAAAACAGGGTGAAAAAGGTATGGGAGAGCCTATAACTGTAGATAAAAAATGGGAAGTTCAGGTAGGTGAAGCAAGAGGACATTTGCCCTGCCCATTTGAGGATGGTTTTTTTAGAAAAGTCGTAACTAAAGTTATAAACTTAAATACAAAAGAAAGTATAATATTCAGTGATCTTTCAATACATTTAATCGAGAAACACCATTTTTTTCAGGGGAAAGGATCACCATTTAGGTTGGAACCTGCCAAATTGATAAAAATATTGGAAATTTGTCCATTTGAGGGGATATAATGTATGATGTCACAATTATTGGTGCTGGTGTTGTTGGTGCAGCAATAGCCAGAGAATTATCAAGATATAATCTTAAAATTTTAATTCTTGAAAAATCTGATGATGTAAGTAATGGAGCATCAAAGGCTAACAGCGGTATTGTTCACGGAGGATATGCTTCTAAACATGGAACGCTAAAAGCAAGATTATGTTTTGAAGGCAATAGAATGTATAAACAATTAAATGACGAATTAAATTTTGGTTATAAAAAAACTGGATCATTGGTGCTTGGTTTCAATAAAGAAGACGAGTTTAACATAAATAACTTATATGAAAACGCACTAAAAAACGGTGTAAAAGAAGAAGAGATTGAGATAATATATAAAGAAAAAATTTTAGAATTAG
Organism: Marinitoga sp. 1155; assembly: GCF_001021175.1. Lineage (NCBI taxonomy): Bacteria > Thermotogati > Thermotogota > Thermotogae > Petrotogales > Petrotogaceae > Marinitoga > Marinitoga sp. 1155. Next base: position 68,009 of record NZ_AZAX01000027.1, read on the forward strand.
AACCAAATGTAAGTACAAACGTAAAAGTTGCGTTATATGCGAAAGATGTAGGAATAACTTCACCATATGAAATGACTATAGCATTGGTAGAAAGTGCTATAAAAAATGGTGTAGAATTAAAACTTGAAAATGAAGTTATAAGTATAGGAGAATTCGGTGATTACTATAATATAATAACAAACAACTCATCATATAAAACAAAATATATAATTAACGCTGCAGGCGTATATAGCGATAAAATTTCATATATGATGGGAATACTAAATTTTTATATAAAACCAAGGAAAGGACAATATATTATATTTCATAAAGGTTATGGTAATATAATTAATAGAGTAATATTTCAAACTCCAACAAAAAAAGGTAAAGGTATTTTAGTTACGCCTACTTTTCATGGTAATTTAATGATAGGACCAAATGCAGATGAAAATAGCGATAAAGATGACACATCTACAGATATAGAAACATTAAAATATATAATAAAAACTGCAAAAAAATCTGTTCCTGATATTGATTTAAGAAAGGTATTAACTTCTTTCTCTGGAATACGACCAACACCATCAACAGGAGATTTTATAATTGAAGAATCAAAAGAACGATTTATTAATGTTGCTGGTATAGAGTCGCCGGGATTAACCTCATCACCGGCAATTGCAAAAATGGTTGTAAATATACTAAAAAAATCCGGCTTAAAATTGATTAAAAAAAGCGATTTCGACCCTTACAGACCGCCAATAATCATTAAAAAAAATTTGACCTATAAAGAAGTAAATAAAATGCTAAACTTAAATAATAATGATCAAATAATATGCAGATGTGAAATGGTTAGTAAAAAAGAAATTATAGATGCTCTAACAAGAGAAATTCCTATAAAGTCTATAGATGCTGTAAAAAAACGAACAAGAGCAACTATGGGATTTTGTCAGGGTGAATTTTGCATACCAAGAATAAAAAAGGTTATTTCAGAAGTACTGAATATTCCGGAAAATAAAATACCAGAAAAAAGCAAAGGTTCTGGAATCATACCAAAAAAAGTAAATTTAAATTACTTCAAGAATCTTGGAATTAAAGAAAATTAAAAAACAACAACTCCCTGGTGGGAGTTGTTGTTAGTCTATATTGATTTGTTTGAATTTTTTAACCTTTTCTGCAAGTTTGGGTATCTCTATCTTTAAAACGCCATCTTTAAATTTAGCTTTAATCTTTTCAAAGTCTATATAATCCGGTAATCTAATAGACCTTTCGAATTTCCCAAAATATCTTTCTCGCTTTATATAATTCCTACCTTTTTCTTCTTTATTATCTTTTTTCTCGGCTGATATAGTCAATATGTCATCATCTAATCTAATATTTATATCTTTTTTATCATAACCTGGAACATCTGCTTCAATTACTATCTCTTTTTCTGTTTCATAAATATCAAGAGATGGCATTGCAAAAGCTTTTGAATTTTCAAACATATCTAAAGTACCAAAATCATCGAATAATCTTTCTATTTCCCTTTTCAATGTTTCAAATGGTTCGAAAAAGTTTCCTCTTTCATATCTTTTGATTTCGCTCATATTTTATCCCCTCCTTTTTCAAAATTTTTCTTTTTTATCGACTTCCATTTTTTATGACGAAAAAAAATTTTTCAGGTTCAAAAATTTTTTTTTTCTTAAAAAATCTTTATATATCATATAATAAAAATATTATAATTTATTTAAATTTAATATTTACTAAATTGTATAGCACTTTTTACTTTTAATTGATAATACTTAATCAAAAAAATAACTGCGATTTAAATCGCAGTTATTCAAATAATTTTAGATTTAATAATTTAATATGATTTTTATCTATTTCTTCAATTACGCCTTCATTTATCAGTTCTTTTATTTTTTTTGAAACTACTTCTCTAACGCTCCCAATATCACTTGCTATTTTCTGCTTTGATTTAAAGTAAATAATTTCCGTTTTTTGTTGTTTATATAATAATGAAAAATATTTTATAATTCTTTCTTTAATAGATTTTATTATGAGGATATCTATTATGTTGGATAAATTCATTAATTTTCTTGAAATCTCATTTAAATATAAAACAAGGAAATCTTCGTTTTTTTTAAATAGGTTTAAAACACCTTTGCTTGAGATTTCGAAAACCTTAGAATCCTGTTCAGCAATAATAAATGATGGATAATTTTCTTCTGAAAATATTAAGCCTTCACCAAAGCTTTCGCTTTTTTTTATATATTTCAGAACCTGTTCATTTCCTTCTGAGGTGAATTTTACCACTTTTAAGAGCCCTTCCAATACTATACTCATCTGTTGTAGTTTTTCATGTGGTGAATGCAGGATTTCATTTTTTTTAATATTTAATATTTTGCTATATTTATTTATATCTTCATCGAATGATGCGATCTTTTCTATTATAAATTTATTCACAGTTTCCCTCCGTTAAACTTTAGAGTCTAATATTTTCCCCCATGTTACTCCGCCAGTATACACAAGCCTTCCTTCTGAATCATATGATGTAAAATATCTTACATAAACTTGTGACATTTTACCTTTAAACATAGCTTCTTTTATTATTTCTCTCGCATGTTCTCCTTCATGGGAATTTATGAAAAGAAAAGACGCACTTTCTGGTATAGCAGTTGGATACTGAAAAGAAACTGCTGAATCCGGAGAAGTATCTTGTAGATAAATGTTATTTTTTTTAGAGTCATATGTTTTTTCATTTCTTTTATCATTTGGAGTTTTTTGAACTATATTAATAATATTTTTATTAATAACGCTTTTTTTGTTGATATCTTTAAAAGATATGTTTTTTTCTGCATTTTTTATTTCTCTTTCCGCTGCATCCAGATTGCCAGATTTTATTAAATTATTTATATTACCGAGTTTTAAAAGCAAGTTGTTATTCTTGCTTTTAATAGCTTCTAATAATAATTTTCTTAATTTTGATTCTAAGTATATACTTTTACTATCAAGTTGAGGTAATGAATTGTCAATTCTCATAATAACACCCTCTACTACTATTCTACTACTATATATTTCTTTTTCAAAATGAAATATCCTTTTTAGCAATGTTATTTTTTTGACAGAGGGTTATAAATATGATAAAATAATTAGTAATACGAAATATTGGGGGGATGTATGTGTTTAAAGCATACTTTTTGTTGATTATAGTAACATTTATATGGGGAAGTACATTTCCTTTAGTGAAGATGACAGTTGGGAGTGATGATGTATATATATATCTAACTTTGAGATTTGCTATAGCCTCTTTTTTATCATTTTTAATATGGAAAAAACAAAATTTTAAATATGGAATAATTATAGGACTATTTATCGCATTAGGTTTTATAACCCAGACAATAGGATTAACTTTGACAACGGCATCTAAAAGTGGATTTATAACATCATTATATATAATAATGGTTCCTTTTTTTTCGTATTTAGTAGAAAGAGAAAAAGCGCATATAAATCATATAATAGCTTTGCCTATTGCAGTTGTAGGATCTTATTTGTTATCGGGAGGAATAAAAGGATTTAATCTTGGAGATTTTTTAACAGTAGTTTGTGCAGTAGCTTTTGCATTGTCCATGGTATATATAACAAAGTTTTCTAAAATTGAAAAAGAAACATCATTATTAGGATATCAATTTTTGACCGTAGCATTATTAAATGGAATGCTATCATTTACTAAGCCGATAAATATTACTTTACCTATGATTGGAGTTGCTTTGTTTACTGCTGTTTTAGCTACAATTTTTGCAACATTAATTCAATTAAAATATCAAAAGGTTGTTTCAACCAATACTACAGCATTTATCTTTGTGGGAGAGCCTATATTTGCTATGTTATCAGCATATATATTTTTAAGTGAAAGAATGACAACTCAACAAATAATAGGAGCGATTATATTGTTATCTGCGTTGATAATAGCATCTGTTAGATTTGGTATTAAAGAAATAAGGGAAATGTAGAAGTTAAATTTGTTCAATGTTTAGTATTTTAGCCTTTTTGTTATTATCGTAATTTATTTCGATAAAAAATATCCCGTGCTTTTCGTATAAGTATGGGATAATTTTTTTATCGATTTCAGTAAGGTTTTCTTTTAGTAAATTATCAACATTTACCCATTTTAAAATCCCTTCATTACACTTTTTCAATTCTTTTTTTTCGGAATTTTCTAATTTAATATTTGCTAAAAAAACAAATAAAATCCAGTTATAATATTCTGGTCCTTCTTCTGATGTGAATACTTTTAATTTCAAATTATTTAATTCAAATCCAGTTTCTTCAAAAAATTCTCTTTTCATTGCATCTGTTATTGGTTCATTATTTTTAACCTTTCCACCAGGTGGAACAAGTTTTCCTGAAAAAGGTTCTTTGAATCTTTCGAGCATTAAAATTTCATTAAATTGATTTTTTGCATAACACATTACAGCTATTTTTTGTTTTTCGTTTTTTAAAAGTCTTTTGGTATCAAAATTTAAGTTGAGAGAATTGAAAAATTCTTTAATATTATTCATAAATCGACTCCTTTCTGAAGAAATATTTTTAAAAGAAATGTTTTTAAAATTATATCATATTTCTATTAGTTTTTTGAACGCCTTAATATATCTTTTAAATTTTTAGTTGTTTCAATTGAGTAATAACTTCTTAATCATTAAGTAATTGACAGTATGGTATTTATCTGGTATAATAATCCCCGGATGAGTTGCCGACGTAGCTCAATTGGCAGAGCGGCTGACTTGTAATCAGCAGGTTGGGGGTTCAAGTCCCTTCGTCGGCTCCATAATTTTTTTCTATAGGTGGTGAGGTGCCCGAGTGGCCAAAGGGGGCGGACTGTAAATCCGCTGGCGGATTGCCTTCGAAGGTTCGAATCCTTCCCTCACCACCATTTCATTAATTACAATGTTATGTGAGGTGAAATAAAATGGCAGCAAAAAGTCCTGTTTTAACCGTATCATTAAAATGCACCGAATGTAATAGAAGAAATTATTACAAACAAAGAAAAAGAACCTCTAAGAAAAAATTAGAATTTAGGAAATATTGTCCTCATTGTAATAAACATACTTTACATGTTGAATCAAAAATATAAATTGTAAGACTTCTTCTAAAAAGAAATCAACCCCCTGATATAGGGGGTTATGATTAAATTCTGGGGGTGTTTTAATGTCAAAATTTTGGTTATTTTTAAGTTCAGTTATGCAAGAAGCTAAAAAGGTTAAATGGCCAAATAGGAAAGAAGCTGTAAATTCGACGTTAATAGTACTGGCAATATTGATTTTTGTATCATTATATTTATTTATAGCTGATTATGGCTTGTTAAATCTATTTTCCAAAGTTGTTTATCCTTTAATAGGTATTAAAAGTGGATTGGGAACTGGCGCTACTCAATGAAAATAAAGCAGGTGAATAAACATGCGTAAGAAATGGTATATTTTACAAACTTTCTCTGGCATGGAATATAAGGTTAAAGAATTAATTGAAGAAAAGGCTAAATTATATGAAAAAGAGAAGATGTTTGGAAAGATATTAATACCAGAGGAAAGTGAAATCGATTTAACTAATAAAAGAATTGAGAGAATGGTTGTATCAGAAGAAGCGACTGTTTTTGTAAAAAATGGAGAAAATGTAAAAAAAGGAGATTTACTGGCAGAAGAACCACCGATAATTGTGAAAAATTCAGGAACAATTATTGAAGTGAAAAATTTCAGAAAGATAATAGTAGAAACAAAGGATAAAAAATTCACAAAAACATTTTTAATTCCTGAAAGTGCAAAGATAATAGGAGGATTAAAGGTAAATTCCAGAATACATGTTGGAATACCTCTTGCGAGAGAAGAAGGATATGAGGCTGATTTAGACGGGATTATAATTTCTATTGATAAGTTGAAAAGGGTTACTATACAAACCGATTCTAATGCAAAAGATGTATATTTTGTGTTTAAGGATAATTTTGATTCTAATGCATTTAGAAAAGGAACGTACGTGGAAAAGGGTCAGATTCTGGGAAATAAGAGACAATATAAAGCGAAATCTTCAGGAAAAGTGGAAATAAGGGATTTTGCAAGTAGGAAGGAAATTATAATCTTAAAAACCAGAGTGTCAAGATTATTTCCGGGATATATGTTTATTGAAATGATATTAAATAAAGAAACACAGGAAATGGTAAAAAATATCCCTTATGTTATTAATTTTATTAATATAGGTGGAACGCCTGTTCGGTTAAAAACAAAAGAAGTCAAAGCGCTGTTGAGGCTTACAGGTGAAGAAAATTATGAAGTTAAAGAAAGTAAGTTAAGAGTGGATTATCAGGTTGGAGAACATGTGCGTATTGTAAGTGGGCCGTTTGAATTTTTTACTGGGAAAATTACTCATATAGATTTGCATAAGCAAAGTGTAAAAGTTACAATAAATATGTTTGGTAGAGAAACAGAAGTAGAATTAGGTTTAACAGAAATAGAAAAGATAGATTAACAAAGGTGGGAGGGAAACCCCGCTAATACCACAAAGGAGGGAATTGTATGGCAAAAAAAGTAGCAAGAATGGTGAAGTTACAGTTGCCAGCAGGTAAAGCAACACCTGCGCCACCAGTTGGTCCTGCGTTAGGTCAGCATGGTGTAAATTTAATGGAATTTTGTAAAAAGTTTAATGCGGCAACAGCTGATAAGGCAGGAATGATTATTCCTGTTGAAATTACTGTGTATGAAGACAGATCATTTACATTTGCATTAAAAACCCCCCCAGCTTCCTTTTTAATTTTACAGGCAGCTGGATTGAAAAAAGGTGCTTCGAATCCTGGTAGAGAGATTGTCGGAAAAATAACATTATCTCAGGTAAAAGAAATTGCAGAAATCAAAATGCCCGATTTAAATGCAAAAACAATTGAAGCAGCTATGGAAATAATAAAAGGTACTGCAAGAAATATGGGCATAGAAGTAGTCGAAGGTTAAGGGGGTGTGTGTGAATGCCAAGACATGGTAAGAGATATTTAGAAGCAAAAAAAACAATTGATAGAGAAAAATTTTATACATTGGATGAGGCATTAGAAGTACTTCCAAAAATAGCAACAGCAAAGTTTGATGAAAGTATAGAATTACATATGGTTTTAGGTATAGATCCAAGAAAAAATGATCAACAGGTTAGAGGAAATATATCTTTACCTCATGGAACAGGAAAAAAGGTTAGAATTTTAGTATTTACTAAAGGTGATAAAGTAAAAGAGGCTTTAGATGCAGGAGCAGATTATGCAGGTTCTGAGGAATTTATTCAGAAAATACAGGGTGGCTGGACAGATTTTGATATAGCTATAGCGACGCCTGATATGATGAGAGAAATTGGAAGGTTAGGTAAAATATTAGGTCCAAGGGGATTGATGCCTTCTCCAAAATCAGGTACAGTTACAAATGATGTTGCTGATGCAGTAAAGGAATTCAAAGCAGGTAAAATAGAAGTAAGAAATGATAAAACAGGAAATTTACATATAGCAGTAGGTAAAAAATCATTTGATGCTGTAAAATTAAGAGAAAATATAGTAGAAGCTTTACAACAAATAGAAAAAATGAGACCATCTGGAGCAAAAGGAAAGTTTATAAGGAAAGTTTCATTAGCTCCAACAATGGGTCCTGGATTGAAATTAAACGTTTCTGAATTTTTAACTGAAAAGTAACGGTACTTGTGTTATAATACTCACGTAAATATGTACTGAAGACAGCAGGTAATATATAATGTGGTGGAAACCCGCCTGCCGAGGTACGCTGAAGATAAAACAATAATGTTTTAGTCTTTCTGCGGTCCTCGGGACCGCAGATTTTTTTAGAGGAGGTGTGAGTCGGTGTTGACAAGAGCGCAAAAGGCTGAGTTGTTAAAAGAATTAGAAACTGTATTCAAAGAATCTTCAATTATTACCTTTGTTGATTTTAAAGGTATGACAGTTGCTCAATCAAATGCATTTAGAGGTGAATTATACAAAAAGTTCGAAGATAAAGTCATATTTAAAATCACAAGAAATGCTTTGATAAAAACTGCAATAAAAAACGCAGGGTTAAACTTAGAAGATTTTGAGAAATATTTAGAAGGAAACACAGCTTTACTTTACACTAAAGAAGCTGATCCAATTGAGACATTAAAAGTTTTAGTGGAATTTAAAAAGAAAAATAAGTTAGATGTTCCAGTTATTAAAGCTGGAATTTTAGAAGGTAAAATCTTTTCTTCAGAAGAAGCAGAAGAATTGGCAAAATTACCATCAAAAGAACAGTTGTTGGCTATGTTGGTGGGCGGCTTAAATGCTCCTATATCTGGTTTGGTTGGTGCATTAGGCGGAATATTAAGAAAATTCTTATATGCGTTGAATGCTATAAAAGAAGAGAAAGAAAAACAATAATACTTAAATAATTTCAGGAGGTGTATTTAAATGACAAGAGAAGAATTAATTCAAGCAATTAAAGAAATGACAGTAGCAGAATTAGCAGAATTAGTAAAAGCTTTAGAAGATGAATTTGGAGTATCAGCAGCAGCACCAGTTGCAGTTGCAGCAGCACCAGTTGCCGGAGCAGCTCCAGCAGCAGAAGAAAAAGATTCATTTGATGTTGTATTAAAGAGCTTTGGTGCAAAGAAAATAAATGTAATTAAAGTTGTTAGAGAAATAACAGGATTAGGATTAAAAGAAGCTAAAGACTTAGTGGAAAAAGCAGGTACTCCAGATGCTGTTATAAAAGAAGGAGCAGCAAAAGATGAAGCAGAAGAATTAAAGAAAAAATTAGAAGCAGCTGGCGCAGAAGTAGAATTGAAGTAATTTCTTAAAGAAATATAAACTTTTATATGATATAATTTACCCGCATCAGACTATAGTCTGATGCGGTATTGTTTTGCTAATAAAAAATTAGGAAGACGAGGTGATTCTTTGTGAACACCCGAGTGTTAAAGGTGGGAAAAAGAGAAAGGCATTTTTTTGGCAAAGTTAAAGAAAATTTGACGCTTTTTCATGATTTATTGGAAATTCAGCTTAATTCGTTTGAATGGTTTGTAAAAGAGGGAGTAAAAGAAGTATTAGACAAGTATTCGCCAATTACGGTGGAATTAAAAGGTAAAAGGAAAAGTAAGATTTCGCTTGAGTTTACTGAAGTTTGGACAGAAGATCCGCTTTTTGAGGAAATGGAATGTAAAGAAAAAGGTCTTTCTTATACAGTTCCATTGAAGGCTAAAATCAGAATAACAGATCATAGTACTGGGGAGATAATAGAACCCAGTGATTCGTTATTTTTTGGAAATATACCAAAAATAACTGATAGAAGTACATTTATAATAAATGGTGCAGAAAGAGTTGTTGTTAACCAGCTTGTCAGGTCACCGGGTGTATATTTTGTAAGTGAAGAACAAAAAAGTGTTAAACAAACAAGACCTTATTTTGTTGCCCACTTTTTACCTGTTAAGGGTGCATGGTTAGAAATAATATATAATCCCAATCCGGGTAAGGATTTCTTACAAATAAGAATAGATAGAAAAAGAAAATTCAATTTCTTCTTATTTTTGAGAGCGCTTGGATATGATTCGGATTTAGCAATATTAGATTTATATCCGCAAAAAATTAATTTAAATTATGATTTAACAGAATACCTTGAAAAAAATATAACAATACTTTCTGATATTTCTGTACCTGAAAGTTCTGAATTGTATAAAGAAAATAAAACATACAGAGGTATTCGTTTAACAGATAAAATCGTTGATGAATTGATTGATTTAGGAATTTCAGAAATTACTGTCGCTCATATTGTTGCGCAGAATACCTTAGACCTGTTCAAAAAATCATATGAAACAGAAGATTCAATATTGGCTCCAGAAGAGGCTTATAAAGAATTATTTAAAAAATTAAGACCTGGTGAAATTCCAAGAGTAAACATTGCTACTGATTATATAAATAATTTATACTTTAATCCTAATACGTTTGATTTTTCGATGATTGGAAGAAAGAAAATAGTTAATAGAATGGAAGATGTTTATAAAAAATATTTGATAGATGTTGAAAAGAAAAATGTCGAAAAAGGTGAAGATGTAGAATATCCTCATAAAGATGAAAAGACTTTAACAAAACTCGATTTAATATTAGCTTCAAGACATTTGTTAGAAATGAAAGAGAATCCGGAATTACTCGATACCAGAGATCATCTTGGGAATAAAAGAGTTAGATCTGTTGGGGAATTAATGCAAATAGAATTTGAAAGATCATTTTCTAAAATGCTCCCAATACTAAATGAAAAATTAAGCGTTATACCAAATATTCAAAAATTGACACCTAATTCTTTAATAAATTCCAGAGCTATAATGACAACCATAAATCAATTTTTTGCAACCAGTCAATTATCACAGTTTATGGATCAGGTAAATCCATTATCTGAATTAACTCATAAAAGAAGATTATCAGCTATTGGGCCAGGCGGATTAAAAAGGGAACATGCAAAATTTGAGGTTCGTGATGTTCATCATTCGCATTATGGAAGGATGTGTCCTATCGAAACACCAGAAGGAGCTAATATAGGTTTGATTACCTCATTAGCAATACTTGCCAGAGTTGATGAGTTTGGTTTTCTGGAAACTCCTTATTATAGGGTAAAAGAAGGTAAGGTTTTATATGATAAAGGTGTTTATTGGTTAACTGCAGATCAAGAAGAAGAAAAGATTATTGCACCAGCATCTGTAGAAATAGATGAAAATGGAATAATAAAATCAGAATATGTTGAAATCCGACATGCGGGAAAGGTTACATATGTTCATAGAGAAGATGTTGAATTTATTGCTGTTACCCCAAAACAAATTGTTTCAGTTTCAACATCATTGATACCGTTCCTTGAACACGATGATGCTAACCGTGCTTTAATGGGGTCAAACATGCAAAGGCAAGCAGTTCCTTTGATGATTACAGAAGCTCCATATGTAGGTACTGGAGTGGAATGGCTTGCAGCAAGAGATTCGGGTTATGTAATCAAGGCGAAACATAGAGGAAAGGTATCATATATTGATGGTAAAACAATAATTATAGATAGAATAGATGAAAATGGAAAAGAAATAGTTGATAATTATGGGAATCCTGTTCAAGATAAATATACATTATGGAAATTTATCAGATCAAATCAGGATACGACAATAAATCAAAGGCCTATAGTTGAAATGAATGAAATAGTGGAAAAAGGCGCCCCAATTGCCGATGGGCCAGCGATTGATATGGGAGAGTTAGCTTTAGGTAAAAATATTTTAGTAGCATTTATGCCATGGGAAGGATATAATTTTGAAGATGCTATACTTGTAAATGAAGAACTACTTGAAAGGGATACATTTACTTCTTTACACATAGAAGTTTATGAAACAAAAGCTATGGATACACAGCTTGGACCGGAAGAAATTACAGCAGATATTCCAAATGTAAAAAAAGAATCTTTAAGAAATCTAGATGAACATGGTATTGTTAGAGTAGGAGCATATGTTACCTCAGGAGATATTTTAGTAGGTAAGGTTACTCCAAGAGGAGAATCAGAAACATCGCCAGAAGAAAAATTAATAAGATCAGTATTTGGAGATAGAGGTAAAGATGTTAAAGATACTTCATTAACAGTTCCACATGGTATTGAAGGAAGAGTTATAGATGTAAAAGTATATACAAGAAAAGATATTCCAGATCTTGAAACAGGTGTAAATCAATATGTAAAAGTATATATTGCTTCGAAGAAAACATTGAATGTTGGAGATAAATTAGCAGGAAGGCATGGAAATAAGGGAGTTATTTCAAATATTTTAAGGAAAGAAGATATGCCGTTTTTGCCAAATGGAAAACCAATTGAAATGATACTGAGTCCGTTAGGTGTTCCATCACGTATGAATCTTGGACAGGTATTGGAAATGCATCTTGGATGGCTGGCAAAACTCACAGGGAGACATTTTGCAACTCCTATTTTTGATGGTGCAAAAGAAAAAGAAATAATGAAAGCATTATATGAAGCAAGGAAAAATAATAGAATGGATGAGCTGGATGAAGTGCGTAAAGAATATGGACTTGACCTTGGAGATGCTCCAGAGATAGAAAGTGGAAAAATAGTATTAAGAGATGGAAGAACAGGAGAACCTTTCGACTATCCAATTGCTATTGGATATATGTATATGCTTAGATTGGTTCATATTGCAAAGGATAAAATGCATGCTCGTTCAACAGGTCCGTATTCATTAATTCACCAACAACCACTTGGAGGTAAAGCTCATTTTGGTGGTCAAAGATTTGGTGAAATGGAAGTTTGGGCTTTAGAAGCTTATGGTGCTGCTCATACATTAACAGAAATGCTAACATATAAATCTGATGATATAAAAGGTAGAAATGAAGTTTATAAAGCAATATTAAATGGTAAAAATCTTCCAGATCCTGGAATTCCAGAGAGTTTTAAGGTTTTAGTTAAGGAATTACAGGGATTAATGTTAGATGTTCGTTTGTTTGATGAGGACGGTAACGAATTAGATGTTGATAAATTATAAATTCCCCTCAAGGAGGGTAAAGCATGGGTAAAATGACATCATCATTTAAAAGGAAAATTGCAAAGATTAAAGTGGGAATAGCTTCTCCAGAAAGAATTAGAGAATGGTCAAGTGGAGAAGTAAAAAAACCGGAAACTATTAATCACAGAACATTTAAACCAGAAAGAGACGGCCTTTTTTGTGAAAAGATTTTTGGTCCTGTAAAGGATTATGAATGTACCTGTGGAAGATACAAAGGAAAAAAATATGAAGGAACAGTATGTGAAAGATGTGGGGTAAAAGTAGAATCAAAAGAGTCAAGAAGAAGAAAAATGGGGCATATTGAATTAGCTGCTCCTGTAGTACATATATGGTTTTTAAAATCATCACCTTCTATTTTATCCATACTTTTGAATATATCTGTAAAAGAACTCGAAAACATCATATATTATGGTTCAAAAAGGGTTGTAGAAAAAATCTGGTTAATAACAGATCCAAAAGATTCTGATATGTTCGATTATGGAGATATGCTCCATAATACAGAATATGAAATATTTAAAGAAAAAATGGATTTTGAAGTTGAACAGGCTGTTAAAGTGCTTCATATTAAGGAAAAACCTATTGCCAGAAGAAGTGGTGTTGTAAGTATAGAAACAGAAATGACGCAGGCAAAACATGAAGTAACCTGGATAAAAATTAAAGATGAAAATGGCGTAGAAGAAAAATGGCCTATTTTTGAAGGTTCTACATTATTTGTAGAAGATGGTGATGAAATAGAAGAAGGAACACAATTGGCCGATACATTTTTATATGAGGAAGAAATATTAACTGCAAGTGAATATTTAATTTTTGAACAATTCTATCCATCATCAATAGAAATTGAAAGGGATATAGAAAGAGATACACCAATATTGGTTATTACAGAAATAGATCCTGAAATTGAAAAAGAAATTGGAAAAGGTGTTGGAAATACATTATTACAGGAAGAATATGAAGCATATAAGGAATTATATGATGATAAAATTATTGCTGATTATGGTGGAGAAGCAATAAAAAAATTATTAAGAAATATAGATTTACATTCTTTAAAAATACAATTAGAAGCTGAATTAGCTAAATTAGATAAAAAAAGTGCTAAAGCATTGAAATTAATTAAGAGGTTAAAAGTAGTAAAAGATTTTCTGAAATCAGGGAATAAACCAGAATGGATGATTATTGAAGCATTACCAGTTGTTCCTCCAGATATCAGACCATTAATTCAGATAGATGGTGGAAGATTTGCAGCAACAGATTTAAATGATTTATATAGAAGAGTAATCAACAGAAATAATAGACTTCAAAAATTATTTGAAATTGAAGCACCGGAAATTATTATAAGAAATGAAAAAAGAATCTTACAGCAGGCTGTGGATTCGTTAATATATAACGGTCGTGTTGGAAAGGCCATGACAGATAGAAGTGGAAGGCCATTAAGATCATTAACAGATTTGATTAAAGGTAAAAAAGGAAGATTTAGAAGAAATCTGCTTGGAAAACGTGTTGACTATTCTGGAAGGGCTGTTATTGTAGTTGGTCCAGAACTTAAAATCCATGAATGTGGTCTTCCGAAAAAAATGGCAATGGAATTATTTAAACCATTTGTATTGAATAAATTATTAAAAGATTCAAATGCATCAAGTAAAAATGCCAGAAAATTAAAGAAAACAATTATAGAAAAAGAAATGCCAGAAGCATGGGAAATGCTTGAAGAGGTTATAAAAGGGCATCCCGTAATGTTAAACAGGGCACCAACATTGCATAGAATATCAATTCAAGCATTTATTCCAAAATTAATTGAAGGTAATTCAATACAATTACATCCACTGGTATGTCCTCCATTTAATGCAGACTTTGATGGAGACCAGATGGCTGTGCATGTTCCATTATCCAATATAGCTCAGGCAGAAGCAAAATTCTTAATGTTATCAAGATATAACATAATATCTCCAGCAAATGGAAAGCCAATATCAATGCCTGGTAAAGACATGATAGCAGGAGTATATTATTTAACAACAGTTGATAAAAAGTATTTTGATTCAAAGAAGATTCCTTCAACTCCAAAGGAAATATCAAATAAAAATACCATAAAATATATTTTTGCTGATGAGTTTCAGGCATTTTATGTTCATGAATATGAAAAAATAACAAAACATGAAATAATTGTTGAAAATAATGAATTAAAATGGTCAAAACCGACATTAATACTTCATGAACCTATTGGATTATATTATAATGATAAACTAATAAAAACTACAGTGGGAAGATTAATATTTAAAGAAATACTTCCAGAAAAAATAGGAAGATTTAATCCAGATTTCAATAAAATATACAAAAAGAAAGAAATAAAAAATCTAATATTCGACACATTTAAATATCATGGAATAGATAGAACAGCCGATCTATTAGACGATATCAAATTTTTAGGATTTCATTATGCAACAATATCGGGATTAACTATATCTGTTAGAGATATTGTTGAACCTAAAGAAAGAATAGAAATAATAAAGAAATCAGAAGAAACTGTTATGGAAATAGAAAAATATTATGAAGAAGGATATTTAACAGATGAGCAAAGATATAAAGAAGTTGTTAGAGTGTGGGAAAAGACTATAGCAGCAGTTACAGAAGTTACAAGTAAGGAATTCAAAAAATATCCATTTAATCCTGTATGGATGATGGTTGACTCTGGAGCAAGAGGTAATATAGACCAATTAAAACAACTTGCAGGTATGAGAGGACTTATGGCAGATCCATCAGGTAAGGTTATTGAGTTACCAATTAAGTCAAACTTTAGAAATGGTTTATCTGAGCTGGAATTCTTTATCTCAACACATGGTGCCAGAAAAGGTTCTGCCGACACAGCGCTAAGAACATCAACAGCGGGATACTTAACTCGAAGACTTGTAGATGTTGCTCAATCTATTACAGTAACAGAGCCAGACTGTGGTACGGAAAAAGGCATAGAAGCAAGAGAATTAATAGCAGATGGTTTAAGAATAGAAAAATTAGCTGACTATTTATTCGGTAGAGTTTTGGCATCAGATGTGCTTGATCCAAAAACAGATGAAATCATAATTAATCCAGCAACAGGTAAGAAATATGTAAAAGACGTAATGCTCGATGAAGAAGATGCTGAATTTTTAGCAACATATAAGACAAATATACCTGTTGTAGAGACAAAAGAAAAAGTAAAATTAAACAATATAAATATGTATTTATACAATGTATTAAATGAGGATGTATTAGTTGATGGAGAATTATTATTCTCAAAAGGAACAGAAATAGATACAGATGTAATTAAATCCCTAAAACAACATAATATAAAAGTAGTAAATATAAAAGAATATAAAGCTGTAAATTTTGTTTTTGTTGGAGAAAATTTAAAAATTGAAGATGAAAATGGGAAATTAATAACGCTTGCGAATTATCAAGAAAAAATTGATTCAGATACTGCAAAGAAATTAGAAAAATATAATGTTGAAAAAATTGAAGTTAGGCCTTCAATATATGTAAGATCAATATTAACCTGTGAATCTGAACATGGTGTATGTGCGAAATGTTATGGTATGGATTTATCAAATCATAAAATAGTAAACATTGGAGAATCAGTAGGTATAATTGCAGCACAATCAATTGGAGAGCCTGGAACCCAATTAACCATGAGAACTTTCCATACAGGTGGTATTGCTACAGCAGGAGATATTACTCAGGGTCTTCCAAGAGCAGAGGAATTATTTGAAGCAAGAAAGAATTTAAAAGGTCCAGAAGCAGAATTTTCAACAGTAAAAGGTATAGTTAGAAAAATTGACAGGGATGAAAAAGGAAGATTAGTATTTATCGTTGAAGATTTTAAAGGTGAATTATATACATATATAGCAGATCCAAAGGTTAAACCTACTGTATCCGTTGGCGATAAGGTTGAACCAGGATATAGATTGACATCTGGTAATATAAAACCAAGAAGATTACTTGAAGAACTTGGCGCTGAAGTAACCTTTGATTACTTATTAAAAGAAATTAAAAAGATTTATGCCGAACAAGGTGTTGAAATTCATGACAAACATTTTGAAATAATTATAGAACAAATGTTCAATAAAGTTGAAATAACATATGCTGGAGATACAGAATTTATGCCGAAAGATCTTGTAAATATCAAATCAGTAGAAAGAATAAATAGAAAAATTTATGAAGAAAATAAAAAGATTGAAGAAAATAGACAGGAAGTATTGGGTAAAAAATTATCAGAAAAGATTTCTGTGAAAATAGATGAAGGAAATGAAATAATTGGTGATGTTGGTGATGAAATAAATGAAGAATTATTAAACAGAATTGTTGATATGGGAATAAAAGAAATTGAAGTATTTAAAACAGAACCACAATTGCTTGAAACTGAAGATGGGGAAATTAAATTGGTTGGAGAAAAGAAAGTATACTTAATCAATCCAAAAGAGCCAGCAAGATATGAAAGAAAATTATTGAGAATTACAAAATCATCACTTGAAAGAGAAGGATGGCTGGGAGCAGCATCATTCCAACAAACAGTTCAGGTATTAACAGAAGCGGCTTTAGAAGGAAAAGAAGATTATCTATTAGGATTAAAAGAAAATGTTATTGTTGGTCAGCCAATACCAGCTGGAACAGGATTAAAAGCCTTCTTAGAATCAGAAATATCGATATTTGAATTACCTACATATCCAACAGAAGATACGCAGGAAAGTGCTGCATCATAAATAAATATATATATAAATAACCCCCTTGAAGGGGGTTATTATTTTTTTGATTTCAACTATAACAATGTATATTTTAGCGATGATTAAATTAAAATTAAAAATCTGGTATAATTAAATATATAGACCGTCTAAAAAGTTTCAAATGAAACGAAGACTCGAAGATTGCCCTTACACGCTTACAGCGGGTAATTGGAAAAAATAATTTTTATTATATAATTATAAATCCATTTCCCTTAGATTTTTTATACCTAAAAAATCTAAGCGTAAATGAAAGCCGTCAAAATTACATGGATGTAATTTTGAGCGAAACAACACAGGATGTATTGTTTGAGCGACGGCTGAGAATGAATAATTTTAAGGATTAGTAATCAAGCTGTCTGAGTGAATTTGACTTTTTAGACATTCTAAAAATATATAAATATGTATATTTAGGGGGAAGGTTATGAAAGATGGATATATAAAACAAGTTTTAGCTAAGTATGGTCTTGAATATAAAAAAGGGGATATAGTTGAGAAAAAGGATTATGATAGAACAAGCCTCTCAGAGGATAAAATATTGGAAAAATATACAATAGGAGAATCGTTTTTTTTTAGAGATAAAGAGTTGTGGAACTTTTTAAAAGGGTATTTTGAAAAAAAAGAATTCTGGAAAATTTTAAGCCTTGGATGTTCGAGAGGAGAAGAAGTATATAATTTTTCTTTTATATTAAATGAAAAAGGGAAAAAATATCAAATTATAGGGATAGACGCTTCAAAAAAAAGAATTGCCGAGGCAAGGCAAGGTATTTATAAATTTTGGAGTGTTAGATTTATGAATGAAAAAGATAAAATAAAATTTTTTAATAAAGAAAAAGAAATTTATTATGTAAAACCAGAATTCAAAAAAAATGTTGAATTTAAAAAGGAGAATATTTTAGAATATTTAAATTCAACGAAAGAGAAATATGACATAATAACTATAAGACGTGTTTTAATATATTTTTCAAATGAAAAAATAAAATATATATTAAATAGAATATATGAATTTTTGGATAATGAAGGAATTCTCATTTTGGGTAATGGAGAGTTTTATCCAGAAATGATGGAATTATATAAAATTTTTTATAATAAAAATTTTACTGTATGGATGAAAAAGACAGATAAAAATTTAGCAGATAATAAAAAAAATTTTCTTGATTATTATGAAAAAAAGGGGAAAAAACTTTTAAAAAAGAATAATAAAGAAAGGTTTTATAAAAAAAGTTTTTATAAAAATAATTCAAAGAAATTTACTGAGAATATAGATAAAGAAAATTATATTGAAATAATTAAAGATTTAATAAATAAAAAAGAATATATGTATGCATATCAATTAATATCAAATATATCAGAAGAATCTATTGATCCTTTAATATTTAAGTATAAAGTTATATTGGAAATAGAACTTAATCTCAATGCAAAAAACACTATTGAAAAAGCATTATTTTTAAATCCGAATGATGAAGAATTATGGAATATAAAAAAGATAATAGATGGGTGAATGATATGGAATTTTATATATGTGAGTTAGAAACTAAAGACAAAGATAAATTTTACATTGCTTTGGAAGATAATATAAAAGGAATATCAAATGAATATATAAAGAAAAATTTAAACAGTAATTTTTTGGGATATGCAAAATATAATAATTACTTGTATCCAGTAGTTACAATTCCGCTGGATATGGAATTTTATTTGAATTATTTTCTAATTTACGACACATATGCATTCGGTGTTACAGCCGTTCTGAACAAAATAAAGATTGAAAACTTTGAAAAATTCAATGATAAGATGTTTGAGTTATATCCAGAATTAAATATATACACAGGATATATAACATATGAAGATAGTACAATATTTATATTTAATATGGAAAATATAAAAAAAAAGATGCCTAATCGTATAATCGTAAAGGAAAAAAAAGAAAAGAAAAAAATAAAACAGAAAAAAACCATTTATTTTTTAATAGACAATAAATTTGTTATAAAGAATGAAGATGTTATAACTATAATAAATAAAAATAATTTTTGTTATTTTAGATTTGATGATTATATAGGATTTATAGAATATAAAAATCAAGTTTATCCTGTTAAAGAAATTGATGATAAAGGTAATTGGATATTATTGATAAAAGATAAAGGATATTTATTTAAAAGAATAAATCAAATTTATGGAAAAGTAATAGAAGATACAGAGAAACAATTTTTTAAATCAAATAATTTAATTTTACCTATTTTGGAGTGAAAATATGGAATTTTTGAATATATTTTTAGATGAAATGAATGAAAACTTGAATAAAGCAATCGACTTATTAAAGGAATATCTTGAGACAAGAAACCCTTTGATAATAAAAAAATTACATAGAATTTATCATACTTTAAAAGGGTCTGCAGGGTTAGTAGGAATGCATAATTTTGGTAAATTTATGCATGAGCTTGAGTCTGCTTTCAAAGAAAAATTAAATGATGTTTTAGATGAAAAATTTGTGGCTAGAGTTATAAAAATATCAAATGAATTAATGAATAAAAGAAGCGATTTAACGGAAAAGGAAATATCTTATTATAAAAATATATTATTAAATGAAGAATTAATAGAAGGAACAATGGCTTATTTAAATCAAGAAAATATATCAATTGAAGAAATGGAAAAGTTTTATAGTATTTTATTGAAAGCAGAAAACGATATTTTGAATAATAGAGTAAATTCTGCTCTTAAAAATATAAAAAATTTAAGAATTCAATTACAAAAAACAATAGAAAACGAACAATTTGTATTATTAAAGGATATTATAAAAAGTTTTGAAAACTTAATATTTCAAGAAGCAATTTTTAATAATAAGAAGGTTAATTTTATTATTGATGTAGAGAATATAAAAATTGAAAAAGAAGATGCTAATCTAATAAAAAATATTTTGATTCATATTGTAAAAAATAGTATTGCTCATGGGATTGAAGATCCAGAATACAGAAAAAAAGTTGGTAAAGATGAAAAAGGAAATTTAAAAATAAAAAGTTATATAAAGAATAATATGATATATCTTGAGGTTTCCGATGATGGATACGGTTTAAACATTGAAGCAATAAAAAATAAAGCTAAACAATTGGGATATGATTCTGTGAACCCTCTTGATGTAATTTTTTATCCGGGTTTTTCTATTAAAGAGAAAGTTGATCAATCTTCTGGTAGAGGAGTTGGATTGGATGCAGTTAAAGCCTTTGCAGAATTTAAGGGTGGCGATGTAAAAGTTGAAACAGAAAAAGGAAAAGGAACAAAATTTATTGTTAAATTTAAAGCCAAAGCCACTTCAAAAAAAGTTTTGGTTTTAAATCGAGATAACAATATATTCTCAATTAGTTCAGATGACATTATTAAATTAATTAATAAACCGGAAGTTATTGATAATAAAATAAATTATAACAATCAGCTTTTTGAAATAATTGATTTTGGAAAAAATAATATAAATTTTTGTGTTATATGCAAAAATAATGTAGCCGTAATTTATGATGAAATAAAGGGATATTTTGAAACGCGTATAGTTCCATCTGAAGATAAAAGATTTTTGGGATTTGCAAAAAGTATATTTACATATCCAATTCCTATAATATCTATAAAAAATATCCCTAAAAATAACAACATAAAAGGAAGAAAAAAGAAAAGAGTGTTGATATTAGATGATTCAATAGTTTCCAGATATGTTATTTCAAAACTTATAAAAAGTTCAGGATATGACATTATTGAATCATCTTGTGGTAAAGAAGCACTTGATAAGAAGGATTATGATGCCGCCATAGTTGATGTTGAGTTGCCTGATATAAGTGGGTATGAAGTTGTAAAATTTATAAAGGAAAAAAATCCAGATATACCAGTTATTATTTTAAGCACTAAATCAGATCCAGAAGAAATTAAAAAAGGTTTAAGTTATGGTGCAAATGCTTATGTTTTAAAAGGAGATAAAATAGAAAAAATTATAATATTATTAAAAAAATTTTTGGGGGATGATAACAATTAAAGTTATAATAGGTGCATCTGCTGGGGGGCCAGCTGCATTAAAGACGCTTTTTTCATTTGAAGAAAAATTGAAATATCCTATTATATTAGCAATGCATAATCTTGATAATCAAACATCTAATTTTAAAGATTATCTTGAAAATATTTCAAAGCAGAAAGTTAATATTGTTAAAGGTTTTACAGAATTAAAAAGTGGAATTTATATTCCCGAAGGAGGCAAAGATATAATTTTTTCTTCCAAAAGGGTAGTTTCAGTTATTAAAAATACCGGTCCAGTGTCTCCATCGATAAATAAATTATTTGATTCATTATATCCATATATTGATAAAAATACATATATATTTTTATTAGGTGGGTTAGGAAATGATGGGGTAAAAGGACTAAAAAAAATTGAAAATAGCAAAGCAAAAATTTATATTCAAAACGATGCTCAATTTCCATATATGACAGAAAGAGCAATTCAAAGCTTAACAAAATATTTTGAAAGAAGTATAAAAGAATTAAATAGAATTTTAATTGATTTGAATAGAGGCGATTTTATATGAGAAAGATATTAGTTATAGACGATAGTAAATCTTGGAGAGAATATCTCAAGGACAATTTAACTAAAATGGGATATGATGTTTCTGTTGCAGAAAATGGTTTTGAAGGAATTAACCTCTTTTTTAAAATACTTCCTGATGTTGTGATTTCAGATTATATTATGCCTCAAATGAATGGTATCCATTTTTGTAGATTTATACGAAGTTATGATGCTTTTTCAAGGGTGGGGATAATAATATTAACGGGTGCTGAAGATTCAATAAATGAATTTTGGGCTAAAAAAAGTGGAGCTGATTTATTTGTAAAAAAAGATAAATCACCAGAAAATATATTGGAAAGTATAGTCGAATTTTTAGAAAGTAATAAATTTACAATTGAATGGAGCAGAGAATTTTATAAGTTTAGAAAAAATCCTTTTAGTGAATTAGTTGATATATTAGAAGAAACATTGAAAATAGAAATTATAAAATCTTCAATACTTGATCTTATAAGTAACATATACGATGAAGAATATATTATGATTAAATTAAAGGATTTGCTTAAAGAATTTTTTAAATTTGAAAATTTAAATATAATGATATTGTCTCATGTTATTGGAAGAGTCTATGCTTTTTCTAATAATAAGAAATTTCAGTGTAAAAAAATTAAAAAATTATTATATGAAAAACTGTTAAATCCTACCACACCTTCAGAATGGATTTTTAAAGGAGATTTTTGTGATAAAGGTAAAAATGAAACAATATTATTAGAAAATTCTATATTTTTTAACCTAAAAAGCGGAAATACAGATCTTGGGGTAATATCTTTTAGCAATTTTGAAAATAAAAACACCATAGCATATTATATGAATTTTATGTTAGAACCACTAACTACCTTATTTAAAGCATTAAATAATTATATGGATTATAAAGTATCCTCTGAGAGGGATAGTCTTACAGGATTATATAATAAACGAAAAATTACAGAAAAATTAAGAGAATTAATTATATTATTCAAAAGAAAAAAGTATGATCTTTCAGTTGCAATTCTTGATATTGATGGATTTAAACAAATAAATGATGAATTTGGACATATCACAGGAGATAAAGTCTTGATAAAATTATCTCAAATAATGCAGGATGAATTGAGAGAAAATGATTTTATAGGGAGATTTGGAGGGGAAGAGTTTTTGATTTTATTACCTGAAACTGAGTGTATTAAAGCTAAAAAAGTATTGGAAAGACTTTTGAAAAAAGTATCTGAATATAATTGGGAAATGTTAGGAATAAATAAGAAAATAACTTTTAGTGCGGGAGTGTTTTGTGACTATAAAAAAAGAAATGTTACCTATATTATTAATAAAGCTGATGAATTAATGTATATGGCAAAAAAATTGGGAAAAAATAGAATAATTAGTAAGGAGGATTTATTATGAAGGTTAATTTAAAATATTCACTTATAATTACATTAGTATTTGGATTATCTTTTATCTCTTTCTTTTTTATTGTTTATGAATATTATAAAAACCTTACAGTTGATTTTATTATGAAATCATATGAAAATAATGTTATTAAATTATCTGAGCTTCTTTCAAAATCAATGGCTTCTTTAGAGTCTGATTTTTTTTCTAAAAAATTTATAGATGAAAAAAATGGATATTATTATATCTTGGATGAAAATGGAAATGTTATATATCATACAGATCTAAGTAAAATAGGAATAAACGCAGTTGAAGATACTAAACTTCCAGAATTATATAAATATATAAAAGAAAATAAAAGCGGAATATATAAATATGTTTATGAAAATGAAAAAAGATTTGTGGCGTTTTCATCGTTTGAATTTAATAATTCAACATATTATCTTGCAAACGCTATAACAGAAAAACAACTTTTTTATGATATTAACAAAGTTAAAATGTTTTCTGTTATTCTATTGGTAATTATGATGGTATTTTTGTTTTTTATCTCATATGTAATAGGAAAATTAATTGAAAAGGAATTTAAAAAACAAATTGGTACTATAAAAGAATTTTCAACAAATGTATCTTCTTATATAGCTGAAAATAGTTCTGCTTCCAGTGAAATAGGTGCTGTTGCCCAAAATACACAAAAAAACGTTCAAAAATTGGATGAATTAATACAAAATTTTTCTTCCTCCATAGAGGAAGGAAGAAGTGAATTGGATTTGACCTTATCAAATATGAAGGAATTTTTTTATGATATTCAAAATATGAATGAAAAAACTTTAGAGATATCTAATTTTATAAATAAACTATCAGATCTTAATGATAAAATAAAGGATATTTCAGATACTGTTTCTATTCTATCAATAAATTCTTCCATTGAAACCAGTAAAGAAAATTTGGATCGTGAAGGTATTTCTAAAATTGCAGAATTGATAAATGAATTAGCTTCAGAATCAAGAGAAACATCAAAAAATTCAGAAAAAATTTTAAAAGAGATAGAAAAAAATATTACCACAAATGTTCTCTTATCTGAAAAGACGTCTAAAGAACTGACCAATATTGAGAAATCTCTTGACTCTGTTTCGGAAATAGTACGAGACTTTGAACATACCGTCCAATCTTTATCGAATTTTTCACACTCAACAAAAATTTCTATGAATGAAGTTTTATCTGGAATAAATCAAATGTCAGAAGCTCTTATTGAAATAAAAAATAGCATGGATAAATTGCTTGAAATTGCAAAAAAATTCGAAAAATAATATAACCCGGGGATATCCCGGGTTATATTATAAATATTTTCTGGGAGAGGTGATTTTATGAAAATAGGAATTATAGGATTAGGAAGAATGGGGAAAAATATGGCAAAAAGATTATTGGAGGGTGGACATGAAGTTGTCGTATATAACAGGACAAAAGAAAAAGTAGATGAAATGAAAAAGGAAGGAGCGATAGGTTCATATTCATTAAAAGAATTTATCAACAAACTTGAAAAGCCAAGAATAATATGGTTAATGTTACCAGCAGGAAAGGTTACAGATGAGAATATTAAAGCTTTAATTCCATTATTATCAAAGAATGATATTATTATTGATGGCGCCAATACATATTATAAAGATGATTTGAAAAGAGAAAAAAAATTAAAAGAATATGGAATACATTATATAGATGCTGGAGTATCCGGAGGAATATGGGGGCTTAAAGAAGGATATTGTACTATGATAGGTGGAGAAAAAGAAATTTTTGAATATATCGAACCTATTTTAAAAACTTTGTCACCAGAAGAAGGATATTTGTATTGTGGGCCAACAGGTGCTGGACACTTTGTGAAAATGGTTCATAATGGTGTTGAATATGGATTAATGGAAGCTTATGGTGAAGGATTTGAATTGTTAAAAGCCTCAGAATATGGAGAAAATTTAAACTTACATGATATAGCTCATTTGTGGAATCAGGGAAGTGTGATAAGATCGTGGTTATTAGAGTTATTAGAGAATGCATTTAAAGAAGATAATAGTTTGGCAGAAATACAGGGATATGTTGAAGACTCTGGTGAGGCAAGGTGGACAGTTTTAGAAGCTGTGGAAAAGGGAGTTTCAATCCCTGTTATATCAAATTCATTATTTAAAAGATTTCAATCAAGGCAAAAGGATGTTTTTTCTGATAAAGTTGTAGCTGCACTCAGAAGAGAATTTGGTGGTCATGCAGTTTATAAAAAAAATGAAGAAATAAAGAAGTCTGTTGCCGGTGCAGGAGAAGTAAAAGCTGCTAATCCTGATGAAAAATTTAGAAGGTGATATTATGAGTTTTATAGAAAATAAAATAGAATCATATGTTGAAATATGCGAAGATCCAACTCCTGAACCTGCTGGCATTATAATTTTTGGCGCTTCTGGAGATCTGACATTTAGAAAGTTAATACCATCAATTTTTAATCTTTTCAAAAAAAGAAAATTAAAAAACTTTTATTTATTAGGAGTTGGAAGAAGTAAGTTAACAGATGAGGAATTTAGGGATAAAATTTTAAAAAGATTAAACAATTTAAAATCAGATAAAAATATTATAGAAAAATTTATATTACATACCTATTTTTTATCCGGTAATTATAGCCAGGATAAAATGTATAAAGATTTAAGATCGAAACTTTTAGAATTGGATAAAAAGCATAATACAACAGGAAATCATCTGTTTTATTTTGCAACGCCACCTAATATATATATGCCTATCATTAATTATTTGGGAGAAAATAAACTCACAGTAGAAACACAAGAAAAATATTCCCGTATAATAATTGAAAAGCCATTTGGACATAATCTTGAGTCATCTAAGAAACTTGATTATCAATTACATAATTATTTAAACGAAAAACAAATATATAGAATTGATCATTATCTTGGAAAAGAAACGGTTCAAAATATAATGATGTTGAGATTTGCAAATATTATTTTTGAACCATTATGGAATTATAAATATATAGATAATATTCAGATTACCGTTGCTGAGCAAATTGGTGTTGAAAATAGAGCAGGATATTTTGACCAAACAGGTTTATTAAGAGATATGTTTCAAAATCATATATTACAGTTATTAACGCTTATCACAATGGAACCACCTGCATCTTTGAGTGCAGATATGGTACATGATGAAAAAATAAAGGTTTTGAAATCCATAAGGCCATTTCCAAAAGAAAAATTAAATAATTTTATAATCAGAGGGCAATATATAGAAGGAAAAATAAATAATGAAATGAAAAAATCTTATATTGAAGATATAAAAAAAGAATCTAAAACTGAGACATTTATCGCTGCAAAATTGTATATAGATAACTGGCGCTGGAGTGGTGTCCCATTTTACCTGAGGACAGGAAAAAGGTTAAAAAAGAAAATTACGGAAGTAGCAATTATTTTTAAAGATGTACCTCATTCCATATTTTCTGATTTTTATCCGATAAAAATAGAACCAAATGCATTAATACTGAGAATTCAGCCGGATGAAGGGTTTTCACTTGTAATCCAAGCTAAACAGCCTGGATCTAAAATATGTATTAATACATTAAATATGGAATTTAAATATAAAAATTTTTTTGAATATGAAAAACAGGATGCATATGAAAGATTAATAATAGATGCCCTGCTTGGAGATCAAACATTATATGTTAGAAGTGATGTGATGGAAGAGTCATGGAAGGTTGTTACTCCAATTTTGGAGGTTTGGGAAAAAGACAATGCCACATTATTTTATTATCCATCTGGAACATGGGGGCCAGAAGAAGCAAATAATTTAATTGAAAAAGATGGGAGGAAATGGAGAAAATTATGATATTTGAGTATAATAATTTAAATGATATGAGCTTTGATGCTGCTAAAACTGTATATAATTTTTATACCTATTATATAAAAAAGCAGAATTTTTTTACCTTTGTTTTATCTGGTGGAAATACACCAAAAATTCTATACCAGATATTAGCTTCACAATATTCAGAGAGTATTAATTGGAATAAAGTATATATATTTTTTGGTGATGAAAGATATATTGATATAGATAGTGAATATAGTAATTATAAAATGGCATATAACAATATTCTTTCAATGATTAATATACCTGCTGAAAACATTTATAGGATAAAAACTGAAATTACACCTATTGAAAGATGCGCAGATGAATATGAAAATAGTATAAAAATTTTTTTTAGAGATAAAAGTAAAGATGTATCTTTTGATTTAGTATTATTAGGGTTAGGGGCAGATGGGCATATAGCGTCAATATTTCCAGATATTAAGATTTCAGACGATAAATATATTGATTATGTATTTCCTGAAAAAGCAAACCCAAATATACCAAGAATTACTTTCACTTATAAAAGTATAAACAACAGCAAAAATGTGTTGTTTTTATTATCAGGGGATAGGAAAATAAAAGTATTAAAAGAAGTTTTTAAAGGAAAAGAATATCCTGCTAAGTATATAAAACCAAAAGAAAATTTATTATATTTTATTTCAAAATAAAATTAAGAAATAGAAGACCTCGCGTAGAATAATAAATCGAGGTGATGGAATGAAAAAAAATCTGATATATATCTTTGTGATTTTGATTATTTTTGTTTTAAATTCTTGTATTTTTAAGGCTCCTCCCCCAAAACCCATTTTAGATTACCCAAAGGAAGATGTGTTAAATAATCTTCCTTTGAGTTTTGATATTAGTTGGAATTTAGATTCCAATAATAATTTTGATAATATTAATTTTGAAGTTTATTATGGAAAAGCTAAAACATTGCTAAATAACAAAATATCAACATCAAAAACTTTTGCTAAAATTTCAAATTTAGAACCTGACACAACATATTACTTAAAAATTAGGAGTATAATTGGCAATTCATATGCGGATTCGAAAATATATGAAATAAAAACAACAGATATTCCAAAAATATTTTTCAATATTAATAAAACAACCATTAATCAAAATTATATTAATCTTTCCTGGAGTGCAGAAGATAGAGATGGAATAAAGAAATATTTATTGTATATGTCAGATAATCCTGAATTTAATCCTGAAAATAAAATATTTGAAGGTTTAAATGAAGGCTTTAGAGTAGATGAGTTAAATTATGGGAAAACATATTATTTTAAGTTAATAGCATACGATACAATTGGAGTTAGCAATAAAGAAGTAATTAATATCGAAGTCTCGGATCTTGCTTTTTATGGCTTTTATCCTTCAGATAATTCTTCAAGTATTCCTGTAAATACAATAGAATTAAAATGGAATTATTCAATTGATTCCAAAGAGTTTTTGCTGATTTTTTCTCCAAATAATGATTTATCAGATGATGGAAAATATTACGTTGAGAAGAATATTACAGGAAATACATTTACTTTGAAAAATCTGCCTTCTGGAAGCACATTTTACTGGAAAATTAAGGATGTTAAGAATAATTTTGAAAGCCCAATATTAAAATTCACCACTTCGTATAAACCAGAAATTGAAATAACATATCCTAAAAAGACTCTGGAAACAGAAAATTATGCTGTTGGTGTTCCTGAAAATGCTAAAATAACCTGGGAGTCAACTGATATTGATAATGATCAGCTAACATATCATTTCTTATTAAAAGAAATAGATGAAAATGATGAGTTTATAGATTTTTCAAATGATTTGAAATATGATAAAAAAATTGTAGATAATTATTTCAATGTCAATTTAGAAAAAGGTAAATATTACGCATTAAGAGTGGATGCTGATGATGGTAAAGGAAACTACGTTAAAGGAAAAATAGTAAAATTCAGAACAAATTTAGATCCAATAAAACCATATAATCTATCTCCAAATAATGAAATAAATATTCCAACAAATATAGCAACATTGACATGGGAAAGTTATGATCCGGATGATGGAATATCTTATAATATTTATTTTGGAGAAAATCCAACAATATTGGAAAAATTGGCATCAACAGAAAAAGAGGAATATACTATTCATAATCTTGATTATGGGAAGATATATTATTGGAAGGTTGAGGCAATTGATACCAATAATGCAACATCTATAAGTGATATAGCAACATTTATTACTAATAAAAAACCAATTTTTAACTCAAGCAGTCCAAGTCTAAATGCTGAAAATATAAGTTTAAAACCGACAATAACCTGGAATTTTGAAGATGATAATATCTCTTATTACGAAATATATTTTTCAAAATATTCTGAAAATTTGACTTTACTATCAACAACTTTGGAAAATTCATATACATTTTCTGGATTATTATTTCCAGAAACAAAATACCAATATGAAATAGTTGCTTATGATACAGAAAATGCTTCGAGTAGTAGTGGAATTATAACTTTTTCAACGACTAATAAACCTCAAGTAATTTTAAAAAGTCCAGATGGGAATAACGAGTCATTAAAACCTATATTTAAATGGGATGGAAACGATCCTGATAACGATAAATTAAGTTATATATTAAATATAAAATTATCAGATGATGAAGTCGTTTCATATACTCTTAATTCAACGGAATTTACTTATAATAAATATTTAAAACCAGATACTGAATATTCATGGAGTGTTTTTGTTGAAGACAGTAATTTTGCAACAACAATTTCAGCAACGCAGACATTTAAAACAACCAATTATCCTCAGATAACATTAATTAGCCCTGTTTCTCAAATAGATATGAATTCAACTGTAATATTAAACTGGAGTGCGACAGATCCAGATAATGATGATATTGAATACACAGTTTACCTAAATGATGAACAGGTAGCAACCACGACCAATAATTCTTATGAATTGACGGATTTACTTCCAAAAACAGAATATTTCTGGAAAATATTGGCGAAAGATAGCAATATGGCTACTTCAGTAACATCTCCTGCAACATTTATTACAGGGGATGCTCCAATAGTTGCGCCGAACATAACAAATATTTATGATTATTATGATCCTTCTAAAGAATATACGTTTAATGAACAGAAATATCCAAACAAATTAAAAATAAAATGGAAAAATAGTTTAGATGTATCATACTATAATATATATAAAAAAAGTAAAAATGGTGAAGAAACTATAATAGCAACAAACGTAACAAATAATATTTATGTAATAGAAATTCCAGAAGGTGGGAAATACAATATATACATTAAAGCTTTTAATGATAAGGGCTTTTATTTAAAAGGCCAGGAACTTTTATTAAATATAAATCAACCACCCATTTTACAGGATTATTCTCCGGGCGATAATGCAGAAGGTATTTCATTAAATCCAAAGATAATATGGTATGCAGACGATCCAGATTCTTCAACATATAGTTTATATGTATACTTTGGGAAAAATATTGATAATTTACAAAGTGAATATATTTCAAATGCTCAGGGAACAAATGAATACAATATGAATGCAACACTT
Source organism: Marinitoga sp. 1155 (assembly GCF_001021175.1). Lineage (NCBI taxonomy): Bacteria > Thermotogati > Thermotogota > Thermotogae > Petrotogales > Petrotogaceae > Marinitoga > Marinitoga sp. 1155. Next base: position 98,681 of record NZ_AZAX01000027.1, read on the forward strand.
GAACCAGGAACTACATATTACTGGAAAATCCGTCTTGAAGATGAAATGAAAGGTTATACAGAAACAAAATTGAGAAAATTTATAACGACATATCAGCCCAAAATAACTCATATAAACATTTCAAATAATGCAACAAATGTTCAGCTTAATCTAAATATTGAATGGGACGCAGAAGATAAAGATGTAAATGATATCTTAAATTATACACTGAAATTATTTAAAGAAAATACTATTATCAAAACAGTTCAAACGTCAAATAATAATTATAATTTTACATTAGATGCAGATTCTAATTATAAAATAAAGATTCAAGTTTCTGATGATAAATTATCATATAGCTCAACAGAAATAATTTTTTCAACCACTAAAAACCCTGTTATATATAATGACTCATTAAGGACTGACCAACAAACTTATGCAAAAAATGGGGATAAGATTTATTGGAATGCATATGATCCAGATGGTGATGAATTAACATATGAAGTATATATTGGTGAATCTTTAAATTCTATGGATCTAATTGAAACAACAACAGAAAAAGAATATGAATTAAGTAATCTCAAAAATAATACTACGTATTATTGGAAAATAGTAGCATATGATAATAAAGGAGGTAAAGCTGAATCTGAGGTTAAACAATTTAAATCAAATGCGTATCCCACATTTGATAATGATAAATTTTATCCATCAAATAATTCTATGGGCGTAGAAAAAAACGTTACTTTAAGCTGGCTGGCAAGCGATAAAGATAATGATACATTAAAATACGATATTTACACTGGAAATAGTCCGGAGAATTTAAATAGGATAATATCAGATTATACATACAACAGTTATAATATAAAGGGACTTGAAAATGGGAAAATTTATTATTGGAAAGTTATTGCAAAAGATTCTTATGGTGGAATAGCAGAATCTAATATAATGAATTTTAAGGTTAATACAAAACCGAAAAAACCCAATATAGAATATACTATATATAATGGACTTGAAGCTTTAATAAACTGGAATTCTGTTGATCCTGAAGGTCAAAATGTTACTTTTGATTTATTGAAATCTAATGATGATAGTAATTATAGTACTGTAGTATATAATACAACTGAAAAAGAATATTTTTCATCAAGACTTATTCCGGATAATACATATTATTGGAAGGTTAGAGCAATAGATGAAAAGGAAGATTATAGCGAATCAACAATTACATTTAGAACATCAAGCATAGACACAAATATTTTTACAATTGAAAAAGGGACCAATTCAACTTTAGATGAAATTATAGATATAAAGGAATTAGGTACAGGAGATTTTACTTTTATTCAGAAAGAAGATAATACATATTATTTATCAAAAATGGATAAAGACGGAACAGAAACAACAAAAGATTCATCTGTAACAATAGATTTCACTCCATACTTTATAGACACTTCTTCGAATATAACATTGTTGGGTATAAATTCTGGAAAAATAGAATTCAGAGAATATGATAATAATTTGAATTTATTAAATTCCACTCCAACAAATGTTGCAGGAGATATTATAAATGATTATATAAAATTATCTGACAATTCTTATATTATTGTTGGGAGCAGTTCTACAGGTGATTTCATAGCAAAGATTGACCCATCAAATGGTTCTACACTGTTGAATACATTAATTTATAGTAAAGCTAAATTAAATTCCGTTATAAATATAATTGATGAAGATGGAAAAGGAAAATATATACTTTCTGGTAGCAAAAATGGATCGGGATATTTAATAAAGCTGGATGAAAATTTCAATGTAGAATCAGAGAAATTGTTATCGGATATAGAGGCTATTTATGATATAAACGATAGTGGAAATGATATAGTACTTGCCGGATTTATAACTAATGATTTAGTTGTAAAAACATATAGTTATAGATTAAATGAAATATTCTCGCCAATATATGAAAATGATTTTATCAATACATTTGTAAAGATATTAAAAACAGAAGATGGATATTTAATAGTATTAAATAGCAATAATGGAAATATTGAAATATTAAGAACAGATTTCAGCTTAAATGTTATAGAAAAACATATCTATGGAAAGGGTAATGATATTGCAAATGGTATAATAAAAACATCAGATGGTGGATATATAATGTTTGGCCAAACAAAATCATTTAATGACAGCGAATATGGTAATTCATATATTATAAAAACAGATTCCAATTTATTAGGTTGGAGTACACCGGAATAGGGGGATAATATGGCAAAAAAAATTTTAATATTATTATCCGTATTATTTATGTCTATTTTTGTTTTTGGAAAATTACATAATATATATATTGGTTATAATTATGATTTTCTATATTATAACCAATCTTTTAAAAGTATAAACGGACATTATTTATATATAGGATATAATTCTGGTAATATACCTTTGAAGATTCAGCTCGGCACGCAGAATAACTTACAATTTAGCGGTTTAATATCAACATTTGCAAAATTAGGAAAATTTTCTTTAGAACCATATTTGAAGTATAATAATGATTTTTCTATAGGGATAATGATAAATTATTCTAATTTTTATTTTAATTACACTCTTAATAAGAATAATAATCAGATTTTTGGTGTGGGGTTAAACATACCAGTTATAAAATTTGGAAAGGATATTGTTTCATATATAGAAAGTCCTGATTATATATATAATATTGCTGGAGAAAAAGTAAATATAAGATTAACAGCAAAAGCTCAAAATGATGTGGCAGAAAATGTAGATATATTTTATTCTATAAATAATAAAGATATCGTATATATTGGAAAAACGAATCAATTTGGTGAAATATATTTAAAATTACCGAAAATTTATGAATCGGGAAAATATAAAATTAATATCTATGCAGGCAATAAAGCGAAAAAAATGAAGACAATTATATTGAAAGTTCAACCATCAAAGGTAACCAATATATCTTTTGATTTTGATAAAAAAAGTATTTTTACAGATAATCAGAATATTCTACATATAAGAAATATTAAAGTATATGACAAATTTTCAAATGAGATAAAAAATTATAAAATAAAATTTATAAAATTTAAGGTTTTAGGAGATTATAAGGAAGTAAAATATTCATATTTGGATAATACGGTAATATTAGAACCTTTTGGCGAAAGTGGATCTTATGATTTATATTATGAGGTAAATGTTAATGGGAAGTATATTAATGGAATAAAAAAAATAGTTGTAAAAAACAATCCTAAAAATATCAGTAATATAAAAATAGATATTGAATATCTTGGAAGAGAAAAAAGTTCAGGGCTATTTAAAATAAAAATACCAGAAATATATTTTTTGAATTCGGAAAAGAAGTATATTAATAGCTTTTTTGTCTATTATAATAATAAAAAAGTGGATATAAAAAATAATATATTTAAAGTACCATTAAATGAAAATTTTCCTCAAAATATAATATTTAAAGTAGATATAAACTATTATAATTATAGCAAAACAATAAAAAAGGTTTTAACTATAACCAATTAAAACTTTTTGGAAAATTTTTTCGTCTAAAAGGTTGAAAATGTTACTTAATTATGTTATAATGAATATCGCCTGGGGACGAAACGGTTTCGACGGGGGTAGAGTAAGTCGGAAAGCGAGCCGTGGAAGACTGTTACCACGTAAAATAATCGGTCAAAAAAGAGAATTGCCGAAGAAAATTACGCTTTAGCTGCTTAATATAAAATAGCAGCCGTCCTTTCAGCTGTTCTGGGTCAAATGGCTGAATAGGACGTCATAATTATGACCCTTACCCAAAAATCTTTCTCCCGGATTTTTGGGGAAATTTTAGGGAGATAGCTTAATCTTATCCTGCCTGTGGGAGAAGATTAAGTAAAAATCAAAACACAGGCTGCGCTCGGAGAAGTCCGGCTTACTCTGCTTTCGGACGCGGGTTCGACTCCCGCCGTCTCCACCAACACATATGAGCGATGGCTTTCTAAGCCTGAAGCTCCGAGGAGCCCCTAAAGGGCTCCTCTTTTTTATTTTTACACAGTTTATATTATACTACCTCAATTTTAGCATTGGTTAATCCTGTTTTTAAATGCATAAGAATACCTTTTATATGTTTATATAAACTCTTAGCAGCTTTTTTCATTTCTGGTATATTTGATTTTAACGCTTTGTCATACCATTTTTTAAAGAATTTTGATGCATATGCTGGCTTTTTATAATCAAATATTTTTTTTAATTCCAGAATTAATGAATATGCTTTTACTGTATCAAGATATTTGTATTCCATTAATTGCTCAAGTTTTTCATTTTGTTTATTTGTTAGATTTTTTGGATTTTTAAGGAACTTCTATTATTTTTATCCTATTTTCTGTTTTTATCCTTGGTACTCTCGCATGTATATATGTTTCATATGGTTCATTTATATTTAGTATTTTTTCAAAAAATATTGGCAATTCATTTATCATTCTGGTTCTCCTCCTTTTTTCTTCCACTACTATAATATCATTTTTTCTTTTTTACCCACTGCTTTTGGAAGATGACCATGTTTTTTCTAAAATAAAAAACCGCTTTTCATCAATGTTTTAGAATTCGATTTTTGTTGTATTTTAATTAATTTTCCTTTTTTAAATTTTTGTTATTTTTTTGTAATGATTTTATATTACGCTTATTTCCACTTTTTTAGATATTCCGTATATCCATTAATACTATTATCCTTTCTGTTTTTCTATTTCGCTTACGTCATGACTGGCTAATATTATCGTTTTCCCTTTTTGCGACAATTCTTCCATTATTTCATATATTTTTATTAAGGTTTAGTTTATTTTTCATCCAAATTAAGAATTAAATCCACATTTTTTACTTATATTAAAAGCCCTGAAAACCTTTTTTACGCGATTTTTTTTCTAAAATTTTGAATGTAATAATTCCGCTTATTAAATATACTATCGATATTATAGTCAATATTATATATTCTGAATTAATCTCTAAAATTGTATTTGTATTCATTAATAAATGTCTCATTAAGTCTAATCCCCAACTAAATGGGAAAAGATAAGAAAAAATTTTTTAAAAATTTGGTAAAACAGTTAT